>NZ_JAGMUE010000009.1:0-27193 GCF_019049165.1 Streptomyces sp. AC627_RSS907 | reverse complement strand
AACCGGGGAAGACCGTCGGAGCGGTGCCGCCCGGGATGGCTCGGGGAGTGCGGCTGCCGGGGGCGGCTGGTGGTGGGGTGCCGTCAGGGCAGGGGGACGGAGGCACGCGGTGCGGGGCGGCGGCCGGGGGGCGGGGGCCCGGCAGGGGCGTCGGAGCGGCCTCGTCCGGGGCGATCGGCGGAATGCCGGTGTCCGGTGGGGCGGGCGGTGCGTCGGTGTCTGGCGGGGCAGGCGGAGTGCCGGTGACCGGTGGGGCAGGCGGTGCGTCGGTGTCCGGTGGGATCGTCGGAACGTCGTCGGACGGGGCGGGCGACGGCGGGGCGGGGGCCGGAGCTGTTGCCGTGGGGCTCCCGCCCTGTGTTCGCCTCGGTGACCTCCGGGACGACGAGGCCCGGGAGGCGCGCGCACGCTACCGCGTACCGGAGGGCGTTCTGGCGGACCCGGACGACCGCCACCCGCTCACCCTCCGTCTGCTCTCGGAGGTCCACGCGGCCGTCCCCGGCCCGCCGCCCCCCGTCCGCGTCGACCGGGACGAGGTCTTCGCGGCCCACCTCGACCTGATGTGCCTGCGCGTCGCGACCCGTCTGGCCGAGGAGAACGGGCTGCGCGGCACCGCCGTGCGCCGTCTCGCGGCCAAGGTCGCCGGGCAGGTGCACGAGGCGGCCCGGCGCAGTCTCGGCCCGGGGCAGGGCGAGCTGGACCGGGAGTCCTTCGAGGCGGTGTTCCCGTGGGGGCCGGCCCCCGCCCGGCTCGGCGGCGGCACCGGATGGGCGACCGCCGTGCTCGCCGAGGGCCTCCTCGTACCCGCCGGAAGCGGTTACCGCTTCGCGCACGAGGAGATCGCCGACTGGATCCAGGGCACCCATCTCGACCTGGGCGAGGCCCTGCGCGCCCTCGTCCACCGTCGCGGCACCCCGCACGACCCCCGTACCCTCCCCGTGCCGCACCACCGCATCGGCCCCGTCGTCGAGGCCGTACTGCTCCTCGCCCGTCAGCACGGCGTTCCGCAACTCGCGCTGACACTGGAGGAGCTGGTGAACGCCCTCGACACCGACTCGCCCTCCTGGTGGGCGGCCCGTCTCCTCGCCGAGGTGCTGACCCGCGTACCCGACGCGACGCCGTACACGGAGGTGCTGCGGCTGCTCGCCGACGGCATCGCCGAGCGCAAGGGCGAAGGACGTGCGGTGCCCGCGGAGTTCGGCCCCGCCTTCTGGACGGCCCTGCGGCTGCCGGAGGCCTCGCGCCTCGACCTGCTGCGCCGCCTCCTCCTCGCCGACGGCCCTCCGCACGAGCCCGGCCCCCGCCACCTCGACACCGTCGCCGCTCTGCTCACCGCCGACCCCGCGACCGTACAGCCGCTCCTCGTCCGCTGGTTCGACGACGAACGGCCGCTGCCCGCCACCCCGGACGCCACCGTCGCGACGGCCGCGCAGGCGCTGCTGCACACCCATCGCCACCGGGGCCTGGACGGCCTCACCGAGGTGCTCGTCGACAGCACGCACCGCCGCGCCGACGAACTGCTCGCCGTCCTGGCCGAGGAGGAGCCGTCCGCCCTGTGCCGCGCCGTCGAGCGGTGGGCGCGCGACGAGCGGTCCGAGCGGCGTACGGCGGCCGTGACCCACGGACTGCGGGCCGCCCCGCACGCGCGCACCGCCGCCGACCGCACCCTGCTCCGCCACGCCGCGCTGGTCCTGCTCGCCGGCCCCGCTGACAGCCCCCTGCACGGTGGCGCGCTCGCCCTGCTCGTACGGGATCCGGGCAGCCGCGACCGCCACCTCCCGCGGGCGCTGGACCACTTCGCGGCGGGCGACCCGTACCTCCCGCCGAGCGCGATGGCCGCCGCCCTGCCGACCCACCCGGGACCCGTCCTCGACGCCTTCCGGGCCCGGCTGCGCGGCCCGGACGCCGGGGAGGCGCTGCGCGGACTCGTCGAGGCCACCACACCCGCGCTGGCGCACCGGGTCGCCGTACTCGTCGGGGAGGCCGTGGCCGAGCGTCCGGAGACCGCCGGGCACGTGGCCGCGTACGTCGACCGGCGCCTCGACCGGGGCCCCGCGGCCCGCGCCGTGCTCCACCCCCTGGTCACCGGGCTGCTGGACGACGGTCCCGAGCCGGTGCGGGCCGCCCTCGCCGGTGTTCTCGCCGCCGCCGACGCCCGCGCGCGCGGCCCGCTCCGCCACGAGTTGCGCGAACACCTCCTCGCCCACGAGCGGGAACCCTCGGTCCTGGAGGCGCTGCTGCACGCCGCCGCCCGGTGCGGCGGCGAGGAGCTGCGCGCCCTCGTGCACCGCACCGGCCTCCTCCTCGTCCGCACGCCGGACGGCGCCACCCGTTTCGACCGCGGCCTGGTCGACCTGGCCCGCCACCTCCCCGGTTTCGCCACCCGCGTGACCGGCTGGCTGGCCGACGCGCCCCAGGACTGGGCCGCGCTCGTGGGGCCCAGCGCACGCCGGACGATCGAGAATCTGGCGGGTGCCCGGGTCCTCGCCTGAGGGCGAGCCGGCCCGCGCGGCGTGCACCCCGTCACAGCACCGATGCCGATGGGGGCGGCAGCCGCAGGGCATGGCACCCTTAGACCTGCGTAAGAGGCACCACGGAAACCACCAAGGAGCAGACACAGTGCAGCGCTGGCGTGGCTTGGAGGACATCCCCGAGGACTGGGGACGCAGCGTCGTCACCATCGGCTCCTACGACGGCGTCCACCGCGGGCACCAGCTGATCATCAAGCACGCCGTGGACCGCGCCCGCGAGCTGGGCGTCCCCACCGTCGTCGTCACCTTCGACCCGCACCCCAGCGAGGTCGTGCGCCCCGGCAGCCACCCGCCGCTGCTCGCCCCGCACCACCGCCGCGCCGAACTGATGGCGGACCTGGGCGTGGACGCGGTGCTGATCCTGCCCTTCACGACGGAGTTCTCGAAGCTGACCGCGGCCGACTTCGTCGTCAAGGTCCTGGTCGACCGGCTGCGCGCCAAGGCCGTCGTCGAGGGCCCCAACTTCCGCTTCGGCCACAGGGCGGCCGGGAACGTGGAGTTCCTGGCCGAGCAGGGCAAGCTCCACGACTTCGAGGTCGAGGTCGTCGACCTGTACGTGACCGGTGACGCGGGCGGCGGCGAGCCGTTCTCCTCGACCCTGACCCGCCGCCTCGTCGCCGAGGGCGACGTCCGGGGCGCCGCGGAGATCCTGGGGCGCCCGCACCGCGTCGAGGGCGTCGTCGTCCGGGGCGCCCAGCGCGGCCGCGAGCTGGGCTTCCCCACGGCCAACGTCGAGACCCTCCCGCACACCGCCGTCCCGGCCGACGGTGTCTACGCCGGCTGGCTGCACGCCCAGGGCGAGGTGATGCCGGCGGCGATCTCCGTCGGCACCAACCCGCAGTTCGAGGGCACCGAGCGCACGGTGGAGGCGTACGCCATCGACCGGGTGGGTCTCGACCTGTACGGTCTGCACGTCGCCGTCGACTTCCTGGCCTTCGTTCGGGGCCAGGCGAAGTTCGAGACGCTGGACGCGCTTCTGGAGCAGATGGCCGCGGACGTCGACAGGTGCCGGGAGATCATCGCGGCGGACGTCCGCCAGGCCTGACGGACACCGCGGCCGGGCCGGCCCGCCGGTCCTCACCGGGCCGGCCGCTGCCGGTCGCACGTCTCCGCTCCACGACGGCCGGGCCGCACCGGCGACCGAGTGCGGCACACGCGGCGGGATGTACTCCCGTGCCCGCGCGCGTCAGACCTGCCGCACGGCTCCGCCGCCCCCGCCCGCCGTATGCGCAGTCCGGGCCCAGTGGCAGGCGGCCTGGGGCTCGTCGCCGCCGTGCAGGATCTCCAGGTCCCGGCTCCGGCACGCGTCGGCGACGCCGACACGTGCGGCCTCGCCACCGGCCAGGATCTGGCAGCGGACGTGGAAGCGGCAGCCGGTGGGGACGTGCGACGGATCGGGGGGTTCACCGGTGAGCACGACCGGAGTACCGGGCGCCTCCGGCAGGACGGACAGCAGGGCCTGGGTGTACGGGTGCCGCGGCGCCGTCAGCACCTGCTCGACGGGGCCGGTCTCGACGATCCGGCCGAGGTACATCACCGCGACCCGGTCGGCGATGTTCCAGGCCAGGCCCAGGTCGTGGGTCACCACCAGAGCGGACAGACCGAGTTCGGTGCGCAGCCGCAGCAGCAGCGCGAGGATCTCACCGCGCACCGAGGCGTCCAGGGAGGCGACCGGTTCGTCGGCGACGAGGAGCTCCGGTCCGAGGACCAGCGCACCCGCGATGACGACCCGCTGGCGCTGGCCGCCGGAGAGCTCGTGCGGGTACCGCAGGAAGAAGCGCTCGGGTGGTCGCAGCCCGGCCCGGGACAGGGCCTCGCCGACGGCCGTCCGCTCGTCTCCGGCGTGGCCGTGGATGCGCAGGCCCTCGGCGACGATGTCGTACACCGTGTGCCGCGGGTTCAGCGAGCCGCTCGGGTCCTGGAGGACCAGTTGGGCCCGCCTGCGGTAGGCCTTCAGCGCGCGGGCGGAGTACTCGAGCGGGGCACCGTCGAAGGTGACGCGACCCGCGGTCGGGGGCACGAGGCCGAGCAGGCAACGGGCGAGGGTGGTCTTGCCGCAGCCCGACTCTCCGACCAGCGCGACGATCTCGCCACGCCGGATGCCGAGATCGACCCCGTCCACGGCCCGTGCGGCGGGTGCGCCGCGCCTGCCGGGGAAGGCGACGTGCAACCCCTGGACGCTCAGCAGCTCAGACGTGGTGCTCGTCATGGGGAACTGCTCCTCACTCCGTCGCTCCGTCCCGCCGATTCACCGCCGGACGCCCCGCCGTCGGCGGGTGGTGTTGCATGGGCCTCCGGTGTGGCCGGCGCGGGTGGTGTTCGTGTGGTGACGGGTGCCCCGGCCGACCGTGGTGTTCCTGTGCCCTCGGACGTCCCCGTGTCGCCGGACGTCCCCGTGTCGCCGGATGTGCCGGTGTCGCCGGGTGTCCCGACGCCGGGGGTGTCCGTGCCGCCGGGCGCCCCCGATCCGGTGGACCCCACGTGCACGCACGCCGCCCGCCGGCCCGTGCTCGCCTCGCGCAGTGACCGGTCCTGCGTGGCGCAGACGTCCAGCGCGACCGGGCACCTCGGGTGGAACGCGCACCCCGACGGCACCGCCGCCGGGTCGGGCGGGTCGCCCGGCAGACCGCGCGGCGCGAACCGCGAGGCGGGGTCCCCTATCCTCGGGAACGCCCCCGACAGCGCGCGGCCGTACGGATGCCGGGCATCCTCGTAGACCTGCCGTGCCGGGCCCTCCTCGACCACCCGGCCCGCGTACATCACCGCCAGCCGGTCGCAGGTGTCGGCCAGCACGGCGAGGTCGTGGCTGATCATGATCAGGCCCACGTCCTGCTCGCCCACCAGGCCCTCGATCAGCCGCAGGATCTGCGCCTGGATCATCACGTCGAGTGCCGTGGTGGGCTCGTCGGCGACGATCAGCCGCGGGTCGCAGGCCAGCGCCATCGCGATCATCACGCGCTGCCGCTGGCCGCCGGACAGTTCGTGCGGGTAGGCACGCGCCCGGCCCGCCGGCAGGCCCACCTGCTCCAGCAGCTCACCGGTCCTCTTCCGCGCGCCGGCCGGCGTGGCCCTGCGGTGCAACAGGATGGGCTCGGCGATCTGGTCACCGACGCGGTGCACGGCGTTCAGGGAGTGCATCGCCCCCTGGAAGACGATCGACGCCCCCGCCCAGCGAACCGCCCGTACCCGGCCCCACTTCATCGTCAGCACGTCCTCGCCGTCCAGCAGGATCTCCCCGCCGATCCGGGCCCCGGCCGGCAGCAGCCGCAGCAGCGCCAGCGCCAGGGTGGACTTGCCGCAGCCGGACTCACCCGCGATGCCGAGCTTCTCACCGGCGGCGACGGTCAGGTCGACCCCGCGCACGGCGGCAGCGCCACCGGGATACGTCACTTGCAGGTCGCGTACCTCGAGCAGGCTCAACGCGACACCCCCAGCCTGGGATTGAGAACGGCCTCCACCGCGCGCCCGCACAGGGTGAACGCCAGGGCCACGACCGCGATCCCGATGCCCGGCGGCACCAGGTACCACCAGTCGCCCGAACTCACGGAGCCCGCCTCCCGCGCGTCCTGCAGCAGCCCGCCCCAGGACACCACCGCCGGGTCACCGAGCCCGAGGAAGGCCAGGGTCGCCTCGGCCAGGATCGCGGAGGAGATGATCAGCGTCGTCTGGGCGAGGACCAACGGCATGACGTTGGGCAGGACGTGCCGAGACATGATGTGCCAGTGCCCGCCACCGAGCGCCCTCGCGCGTTCGATGTACGGCCGTGACTCCACCGCCAGCGTCTGTGCCCGTACCAACCGGGCCGTGGTGGGCCAGGTAGTGACGCCGATCGCCAGCACGATCGTGCCGAGCGAACGGGACAGGACCGTCGCCAGCACGATGGCGAGCACCAGGGTCGGCATCACCAGGAACCAGTCCGTGACCCGCATCATCACCGTGGCGTACCAGCCGCGGAAGTGCCCGGCCGTGATCCCGATCAGCGCGCCGATCGTCACCGACAGCGCCGCCGCGAGCAGGCCGACGAGCAGCGAGACGCGTGACCCCCAGACCAGCAGCCCCAGCAGGTCCCGTCCGAACTGGTCGGTGCCCAGCGGGAACCGGCTACTCGGGCTCTCCAGGGGCTGTCCGGGCGCGTCGGTCACCCTGTCCACGTCCGACCCGACGGTCAGCGGCGCGGTCAGCGCGACGAGCACGAACAGCCCCAGCGCGGCCAGCCCGAACAGGCCCGCGCGGTGCCTGCGGTACTCCCTCCAGAAGCGCGCGACGGAGGCCCGGCGCCGCCGCCGGGCGAGGGCGCGCGGGCCGGGCACCCCGGGCTTCGCAGGGGTGCCGGTGATGCCGGGGGTGTCAGTGGTGTCGGTGGTGTCGGGGGTGTCGGGGGTGTCGGGGGTCTCGGCAGTCATCGGCCCACCCTCGGATCGAACAGTGGATACAACAGGTCGGCCAGCGTGTTCATCAGGATCACCGCGGCGGCGAACACGAAGAACAGCCCCTGCACCAACGGGAGATCGGGCACGCTGAGCGCCTGGTAGAACAGCCCGCCGAGCCCCGGCCAGGAGAAGACGGTCTCGACGAGGATGACGCCCGCCACGGTCCGCCCCAGGTTCACGAAGACCAGCGTCACGGTCGGCAGCAGCGCGTTGGGCACGGCGTGCCGGCGTCGTACGAGGTCGTCCCTGAGGCCCTTGGCCCGCGCGGTCGTCAGATAGTCGCCGCCCATCTCGTCCAGCAGCGCCGACCGTGTGACCAGCAGCGTCTGCCCGTACTCGACCGCGACCAGCGTCACCACCGGGAGGACGAGGTGGTGGGCGACGTCGAGGACGTGGGCGAAGCCCTCCTTGTCACCCGTCTCCATGCCCCCGGTCGGGAAGAGACCGGGGACCGGGTCCACGCCGACCGACAGGACGATGATGAGCAGCAGCCCCAGCCAGAAGGACGGGATGGAGTAGAGCGTCAGCGCCAGCCCGGTGTTGAGCCGGTCGCCGAGCCCGCCGTGCCGCCACGCCGAGCGGGTGCCGAGGAAGGCGCCCAGCGCGGTGTAGAGGACGAAGGCCGTGCCGGTGAGCAGCAGGGTGTTCGGCAGCGCCTCAGTGATCTTGTCGACGACCGGCGCGTGGAACTGGTACGACGTGCCCAGGTCCCCGGTCAGCGCCTTGAGGCAGTACTCCGTGAACTGCTGCCACAGCGGCAGGTCCAGTCCGAACTCCTCCCGGTACGCGGCGAGTTGCCCGGCCGACACCGGACGGCGGCCGGTCATGAACTTCACCGGGTCACCGGGGAGCAGCCGGAAGAGGAAGAAACTGGTGACGAGGACGGCGAGCAGGGAGACGACCGCCCCGGCCAGCCTGCCCGCCACGTACCGCGGATACGCTCCGTCGGAGCGCCCGCGCGGTGCCGTGGACGGCCGCTTGCCGAGCGCGGATCCGGTCGCGCTACTCACGGTCGTCCGCGGTGGACCTGCGGCGTACGGCGAAGAGCACCCCGAGGCCGACGAGCACGACGGCGCCCGCGGCGATCCCGATCACGGCGCCGGTCGACGACGACCCCCCGGAGGAGTCACCGGAGTCCGCGGGGACCACCGACCACCAGCTCCAGTAGCCGTCCTGCCCGTAGATGTTGCCCGCGGCGGACGGCATCGTGGTGATCGACTCGATCTGGTCCGTGCGGTAGGCCTCGACGGCGTTCGGATAGGCCATGACGTTCATGTACCCCAGGTCGTACAGCCGGGACTGCATCTGCCGGACGATGCCGGCCCGCTTGCCGGGGTCGTACTCGGCGAGCTGCCGGGCGTACAGCTCGTCGTACGCCTTGTCGCAGATGAAGTTGTCGGTGGCCCCGGTGTCCTTCGGCGTCGCCGGGAGCGCCGCGCAGGTGTGGATGGACAGCACGAAGTCCGGGTCGGGGTTGACGGACCAGCCGTCGAAGGCGAGGTCGTAGGTGCCGGCCAGCCACGGGTCGGTCACGTTGTCCAGGCAGTCGAGCGTGAGCGAGATGCCCAGCTCGCCCCACCACTCCTGCAGGTACTTGCCGACCGCCTTGTCGTTCGGTTCGGTGGCGTGGCACAGGATGCGGTAGTGCAGCGGCTTGCCGTCCTTGCCCAGGCGTTTGCCCTCGGCGTTCGTCCGGTACCCCGCCTCGTCGAGCAGCCGGGCCGCACGCTCCGGGTCGTACGCCAGCTCCTGGTCCGCCGACGGTTCGAAGAAGTACTGCGAGAAGCGCGGTGGGATGTAACCGGCGCCCTCGACCGCGTGGCCCCGGAACACCTTGTCGACGATCGCCTTGCGGTCCACCGCCATGAACAGCGCGTTCCGCACCCGCCGGTCCAGCAGGGAGGGATCGCCGTCGCCGAACTCGGTGCCGTCCTTCGCCCGTGCGCCCGGATTGGTGGCGAGGGCGTAGAAACGGCGGCCGGGGGCGTCGTTGACGTGGACGTCCTCCTCGTTCTCGAGCGAGGCAGCCTGGGCGGGCGTCAGCGACGGCGACCCGGCCACGAACGACACCTCGCCCTTGCGCAGGGCGGCGACGGCGGCGTCCTGGTCCTTGTAGTAACGGAAGACCAGCTGGTCGAACTTGGGGGCGCCCCGCCAGAAGTCCTTGTTGGCCTTCATCCGCACATGGCTGTCCGGCTTGTAGTCCGTGAGGATGAACGGCCCGTTCCCGACGACCGGGAAGTCCTTGTCGTTGTTGAACTTCGAGAAGTCCTCGACCTTCTCCCAGACGTGCCGGGGGACGATCGGCACGTCGAGGGCGGTCATCGTGGCCTGCGGCTTCTTCAGCCGGATCACCAGCTCGGTCGGGCTGGGTGCGGTGACCTTCGCGAAGTTGGTGACGAAGCTGCCGTTGGCGGTGGCGGCTCCCGGGTCCGTCATCATCTTGTTGAACGTCCAGGCCGCGTCCTCGGCGGTGGCCTGCTGCCCGTCCGACCACGTGGAGTCGGAGCGGATCGTGTACGTCCAGGTCAACTTGTCCGGCGACGACTTCCACCGGGTGGCCAGGCCCGGGACGGCGTGGTTGTCCTCGGGGTCGTAGTTGGTCAGGTACTCGTACGTCAGCCGGTGGATGCTCGTGCTGAGCAGCCGTACCGCCAGGAACGGACTGAGCGAGTCGACGCTCTGCGCCACGGCGACGGTGAGGACCTTGTCGCCGCCGTCGCCCCCGCCACTCCCGCCACTCCCGTCGCCCTCGTCGGCCGAGGCCGACGGGATGGATATCCCCGACACGAGGAGGAGTGCGGTGGCGCCCATGGCGGCGAGCAGCCGCGTTCTCCCGGGGCGGGGGCCGGTACGTCCACTGCCGTGCTGATCGTGTGTGTTCATCACTACCTGACCTCGCGTCATCGCACGCGCGGGACGCGGTGCGCCCTCCGCGTGAGGCGGGCTTGAACAGTTGTGAACAGGCTGGAGCACGTTGCGAAGGGCCGGAGCGGGCTTGAGCGGGCTCGGTCGGGGTGACTCCGGCGGAATGAAGTGTGTGTCTACCAGCGGCAGTCTGCACGCGTCAACGGTGCGACAAACCCCATGTGGCCTGCGGAAACGACGAGTTGACCACCGGTTCACTCCCATTGGCGCAGACCACTGGCGCCTCCCTGGTGAGAGCGTGACGCCCGAGTCCCACCCGTTCTGCCCGCGAACGCGCGAAGGTCCGCACCGTCGGGGGACGGTGCGGACCTTCGCGCGTCGCCGGACCTACTGCTGCGGCGGGGGAGGCGTCTGTCCCGGCTGCGGATACCCGTAACCGGGCTGTGCGTAGGGCTGCCCGGGCTGCGGGTACGGCTGCCCGGCCGGCTGCTGCGGGAAGGGCAGCCCCGGCTGTCCGGGCGGGGCGTACTGCCCGGGCTGTCCGGACGCGCCGGGCCGGCCCGGGTGGTTCTGGCCCGGCATCGGCGGGGCGGCGACCGGCGGCGGGTTGCCGTCGGACGTCCACAGGCCGTGCGACTGCTGGTGGCGGACGAAGTCCTCGGCGACCAGCGCGGCGAGGTTGAAGTACGCCTCCCGCACCTTCGGCCGCATCATGTCGAGGTCGACCTCGGCACCGGCGGCCAGGTGCTCGTCGAACGGGACCACGACGACGCCCCGGCACCGGGTCTGGAAGTGCGCCACGATGTCCTCGACCTTGATCATCTTGCCGGTCTCGCGGACCCCCGAGATGACGGTCAGGGAGCGGGACACGAGGTCGGCGTACCCGTGCGCGGACAGCCAGTCCAGCGTCGTGCTGGCGCTGCTCGCACCGTCCACGGACGGCGTCGAGATGATGATGAGCTGGTCGGCGAGGTCGAGCACACCGCGCATGGCGCTGTAGAGCAGACCGGTGCCCGAGTCGGTGAGGATGATCGGGTACTGCTTGCCGAGCACGTCGATCGCGCGCCGGTAGTCCTCGTCGTTGAAGGTCGTGGACACGGCCGGGTCGACGTCGTTGGCGATGATCTCCAGCCCGGACGAGGCCTGGGAGGTGAACCGCCGGATGTCCATGTACGAGTTGAGGTACGGGATCGCCTGGACGAGGTCACGGATGGTGGCCCCGGTCTCCCGGCGCACCCGGCGGCCGAGCGTACCGGCGTCCGGGTTGGCGTCGATCGCGAGGATCTTGTCCTGCCGCTCGGTGGCGAGCGTGGAGCCGAGGGCGGTGGTGGTGGTCGTCTTGCCGACACCGCCCTTGAGGCTGATGACCGCGATGCGGTAGCAGGACAGCACGGGCGTGCGGATCAGCTCCAGCTTCCGCTGCCGCTCGGCCTCCTCCTTCTTGCCGCCCAGCTTGAACCGCGAACCGCCGGCCGTCGGGCGGCTGCTCTTCGCCTTCTGCTTCTTGTTGTTGAGCAGCCGGTCGGACGACAGCTCCACGGCGGCCGTGTAACCGAGCGGCGCGGCCCCCGGGTTGGTGGGCTGACGCTGGTCGTGCTGCATGGGCTGCGGCCAGGCGGCCCCGACTCGGGGGTCGACGGGCTGCTGAGGCGGGTAGGGGTGCGGAAGCTGCTGGGGCAGCGGTGCCTGGGGCTGCTGGAGCTGATCCGGCTGACCGGGGCGGCCGGGCGGCATCGCCTGGTGCGGTACCTGCGGTGCGGGTTCCTGCGGCGGCTGACCCGGCTGGGGCACGGGCTGCGCCCCCGGGGCCGGCGCCTGGGGGGCGAAGCCCTGCGGTGCTGCCTGCGTCTCCCCCTGGGGCGGCTGCCCCTGCTGCGGTACGCCGGGGTGCGGCTGCGCGTGCGGCTGCCCGGGCGCCTGCGGGAAGCCGTAACCCCCGGGCTGCGCCTGGAAGGGGGGCTGGGGGGCCGGCGCACCGGGCTGCGGGAAGCCGTGACCCGCGGCGGCGGCGTCGGACGCGGGGGCGGAGGTGCCGCCCGGCTGCTGGGCCGAAGGCGTGGCGCCCGGCTGCGGGAAGCCGTAACCGGGCTGCTGCCCGTCGGCCCGCGGGGGCGCCTGGTCCGGCGGCAGCGGCACGGTACCCGGCTGGTTCCACGCGGCGGGCGCCGCCTGCGGAGCCTGCGGCTGGAAGGGAGGCTGCTGACCGGGTACGGCCGGCCGCTCCGGAGCGACGGGGGCCGGGTGCGGCTGGGCGGGCCACTGATGCGCGGGCGCGGGGGCGACCGGGGGGTACGGCGGAGGCGACGTCGGTTCGCCGCCCGGGACGGCGTCCTGGGGCGTGCTGTCCGCGGGTGCGGCAACGGGCGTCCCCGCACCCGCCGAGGGCACCGCGTCCTCGGGCTCGTCCACTCCCGGGACGCTGTCCTCGGGCTCGCGCTCGGGCGCGGCTTCGGTCCCGGGCTCGGCAACCGGGTCGACCGGCCTGGCCTCGATGTCCTGAGCCGGAGCGGCGAGGCCCGACTCCGCCACGCGGTCGTCCGCGTCGTCGGCCACGTCGGCGTCGGCGCCGACGTCCGGGGAACCGACCCTGTCCGCCGTGTCGGTCGCACCGTCGCCGCCCGTGTCGTCACCGTCCGCCACGCCGTCGTACTCACCGGCGTCGGCGAGGCGGAACCCGTCGTCGTGCTCGCTCTCCGCGTCGTCGTCCGCCACCGCGAAGGCATCGCCCGGCGCGTCCTCACCGGCTTCCGCGTCGTCGGCCTCGTCGGAAGCGCCGGTCGCCTCGTCCTCGGCCGTGCTCCCGGACTCGTCGGCCGGGGGATCCGGCCGCTCATCAGGCCCCGGCTCGTCCGCCGCGGCGTGCTCCGCGATCTCCCGCTTCAGGGCGACCGCGGAGAAGCGCATGGTGGCACCGCTCTCGAGGTCGCCGTTGTCGGGCTCCGGCTCCCTGGCCGCCGGGGGAGCGGGTGCCTGGAGCTGGAAGCCGCCGGCCGGGAAGGCCGGCAGGGCCGTGGGGGAGGCCGGATCCGCGGCAGGCGCCTCCGACTCGTGCTCCGTCTTCCCCTGCGGCTGCTGGGGCTCGAACCCGCTCCCCACGGGCAGCCTGGGCACCCCGGCCGGCCCCCCGTTCGGCGGCGGCGTGAACGAGGCGGGCGGCGGTGGCGGTGTGAAGGCGGTGCCCGGAACGGGCGGTGGCGGTGTGAAGGCGGTGCCCGGAACGGGCGGTGGCGGGGTGAAGGCCGTACCCGGAACCGGGGGCGGCGGCGTGAAGGGACCCCCCGGGGCCGGCGTCGGAACGGAGGCAGGACCGTCGGACGGAACCGCGTGCGGCGGCGGAGTCAGCCCCGGCAGCGGCGGAACCGGCTTACGAGGAGCGGAAGGAGCGTCGGCAGCGGACGGGACGGAGGGCGAACCGGCGCCGCCGCCTCCCGATCCCGCTTCCGGCCCACGATCCTGACTCTGCCCGCCCCCCGCATCACTCGACGCGTTCTGCGTGTACCAGGCAGGAGGCGCGTAGTCGATGGTGAACTCGCCCGTCGTCTCGACCGCGGCCTCCGCGTCGGGCTGGTCATCGCCGGGTGTGGCCCAGCCCCCGCGGATCCCGTCCCGATCGCTGCTCACAGTTCCTCCTGGTGTGGTCGAGCACCCTCATGCCGTGCTGGGGCGACCGTTTTTGTCATCCGACGTGTCCGAAGTGAAACGAGGTCGTCCGAACGTCGGCCCTCCCCGTACGACGCCGACGCCCGGTCCACGGGTTCTGGCGTCGCGCCGGGACCCAGCCTAATCACCACACGCCCCGCCCTGGCAGCCCCGTCCTCACCTCAGCATCTGCCCATTGCGTCACAGCCTGCCCTGAAGTGCCGTACCCGGTTTCCGTTTCCGCGCATACGCCACACGACATCCATGAACAAGTCGGACGTAACCTCAGTAAAACGCGCTCGCTTTCGGGCAGTTCGGCCGCCATACCGCCCGACGCCCCTGACGATGCCCGGCCCCGGCCGCACCACGGATGATCAAGCACCGGCATAGTAGGAGCGCTCGACGTCATCCCATCGCGGGAATCCCCAGGACCAGGAAGAGGACCCACGAGTGAGCTTCGGCCCACCCCCCGCCATGCCCCAGCCCTCACCGACCGGGGGGTCCCACCAGAGGCGACGCGGGCGGAACGTGCTGACCGCACTGCTCGCGGTCGTCGTCGCCGCGGCGTTGGGTACGGGCGGTTGGCTGCTGTGGGGCGGCGGGGGCGAGAACGCCGCGTCCTCGGACGGGCCGGGGGCGTCGGACGGGCGGGGGCCGCGCGACGTCCGTGAGACGGTCGAGGAACAACCGGCGAGCACCGTCGGCGAGATGGCCTTCCGGTTCTCCGTGGACGACATGAACCCCGGTGAGCGCGTCGAGATGCCCGGCATGTGGGCCACGGACCGCATCCTCGCCAAGGGCATCAACAAGACACTCGTCGGCATGCGCATCGGCACCGACGTCGCACCGGGCGAGGAGGAGTGGCGGCTCGGACTCGACGGCCCGATCTGCGGCTACACCCGTCATGTGACCGGCGACCACCGCACCGCCGTCCTCTTCCGGGCCAACGACCGGGAGGAGGACGCCTTTTGCAACCAGGTCGCGTTCGTCGACCTCGACGACGGTCGCCTGGTCTGGGAGGACCGTTTCCCCTATTCCGTGGCCGGTCCCGACGCGGGCTTCGCGACGGGCAGCGACAGCCAGGACAGGCCGAGCGTGACGCTGACGCACGACACGGTCGCGGTGACCTGGGGCGGCGGCACCATCGGGTACGACATGGAGAAGGGCGCGAGCAGGTGGACCACCGCGGCCACCGCCCCCTGCCAGGACATGGGAGCGGCCGGTGGCCGCGGGCTGCTGATCCGCCAGAAGTGCTGGAGCACCGACGAGAGCGTGCCGGACGATTCCTGGCAGCACGTCACCTACAAGGTGCGCAAGGTGGACCCGGCCACCGGCCGGACCCTGTGGACGTACTCCGCCGCCAAGGGCATCCGCGACCTCAACGTGCCGTCCACCGAGCCGGCCCTCATCGCCGTGGCCGGTGGTGACAGTGAGATCACCGACCTGCTGTCCCTCGACGACAAGGGCCGCGACCGGGCCACGATCAGCCTGCGCAACGGCGCGTACGTCGCCGACTGCGCCTACACCGACTACCTGGTCATCGACGACTGCCCGACCATCGCCGTCGGCGCGGGCCAGGTCTTCATCCGCAGCAAGGACCAGCTCGAGAAGCAGGTCTCCAACTGGATCATCGGTTTCGACCTGGCGACGGGGAACACGACGAAGAAGTTCGACTCCGGTCCGGGCTCCCTGCTCCAGCCGCTGCGGATGAGCGGCGACCAGCTCCTCGCCCTGCGCCTGAGCAACGACCACATCTCGCCGAACGCGCTGGTCAGCCTGGACCCCGGCACGGACGAGGAGACCCCGTACTTCTACTTCGGCCTGCCGGGCGAGGCGCAGACGATGACGCTGACGGACGAGAACGACATCGTCGTCCAGGACGGGCGCCTCTTCTTCGGCGTCAAGGCCGCGAACGGCCCCGCCGACGCCAAGCGCAAGCAGTGGCTCTATCTGGTCCTGGGCATCGGAAGCGGCACGGCGGCCAAGCCCTGACGGTCCTCTTCGCCGGCAGGTTCTCCGGCAGGCGTCACTGCGCGCCGGCGTCCGCCTCCCCCGGTGCCGGCTCCAGGTCGAACTCCCCGTCCCGGGCGCCGAGCACGAACGCCCGCCACTCGGCCTCGGTGTACCGCAGGACGGTGTCCGGGTCGAGCGACGACCGCATGGCCACGGCACCCGCGGGCAGATAGGAGATCTCGACCCGCTCCTCGTGCTCCTCGGTGCCGGGCGCGCTGTGCCATTCGACGCCGGAGATGTCGAGGGAGTACAGCTCGTCCCTCTCCCGCTCCTTGCGTGCCTTCAGTTCCCTGTCCTCGACGTCGGCCATCGGGGCTCGGTCCTTCCTGCGGTGCCAACGGGATGCGCGGTCACCCTACTTCCCGGGCTTCTCCCAGCTCAGCGGTTTGCCGATGTACGTACCGGCACGAGCGACGACCCGGCCGCCGGCTCCGCGGCCCACGGGCGTTCCCGGCCCCCGGACGGTCTCGTCCGCCCAGGCTGGTACGCTGTGTGACGGCCGTATGTGTACGCGCCCCCGGAGCCCCGAGCCCTGGAGGCCGCGCCCAGCGGATCCCCGCCTTCCGAGTCACGGAAGATCCCCCGAGACGTAGACCGGGGGCACTCGGTGGCCACTCACAGACTAGAGGAGTACACGTGTCGCTCGACGCCGCAGTGAAGAAGCAGATCATCTCCGAGTTCGGTACCAAGGAGGGCGACACCGGCTCCCCCGAGGTCCAGGTCGCTCTGCTGTCCCGTCGGATCTCCGACCTGACCGAGCACCTCAAGACCCACAAGCACGACCACCACTCCCGTCGTGGTCTGCTGATCCTGGTCGGTCAGCGCCGCCGGCTGCTGCAGTACCTCGCCAAGAAGGACATCCAGCGCTTCCGTGCGCTGGTCGAGCGCCTCGGCATCCGCCGCGGTGCGGCGGGCGCCAAGTAAGACGCCGTGAAGGGAGCGGTTCCCATCGTTCGGGGGCCGCTCCCTTTGCTGTACGTGCGCGGTGTTGCCACCCCTTTGTAGTGTGGTAACAGAAGACGAGACGCACGACGCACAAGAACCGAACGAAACAGACGAGACAGACGAGACAAGGACAAGCGCGCCTCGCCGCCGCCGGTCCTCGGTAGTGGCCCCCGGGAAGGAATCCCGGGTGCTTCGATCGAAGACCGGCCCGCACCGGATGGAGCGCTTGTCCGCCACCGTCCCCTCGCCACACGGGCGAGAAGGGACAAAAGACGACAAGTAACGGAGAAAATGCTAGTGGAGAACGAGACCCACTACGCCGAGGCCGTCATCGACAACGGCGCCTTCGGTACCCGCACCATCCGCTTCGAGACGGGCCGCCTGGCCCGTCAGGCCGCCGGTTCCGCCGTGGCGTACCTGGACGACGACACCATGGTGCTGTCGGCCACCAGCGCCTCCAAGAACCCCAAGGACCAGCTCGACTTCTTCCCGCTCACGGTGGACGTCGAGGAGCGGATGTACGCCGCCGGCAAGATCCCCGGCAGCTTCTTCCGCCGTGAGGGCCGGCCGTCCGAGGACGCCGTCCTCACCTGCCGCCTGATCGACCGCCCGCTGCGCCCCTCCTTCAAGAAGGGCCTGCGCAACGAGATCCAGGTCGTCGCCACGATCATGGCCCTCAACCCCGACCACCTGTACGACGTCGTGGCGATCAACGCCGCCTCCGCGTCGACGCAGCTGGCCGGTCTGCCCTTCTCCGGCCCGATCGGCGGCGTCCGCGTCGCGCTGATCCGCGGCCAGTGGGTGGCCTTCCCGACGCACACCGAGCTCGAGGACGCCGTCTTCGACATGGTCGTCGCGGGTCGCGTCCTGGAGGACGGCGACGTCGCGATCATGATGGTCGAGGCCGAGGCCACCGAGAAGACCATCCAGCTGGTCGAGGGCGGCGCCGAGGCGCCCACCGAGGAGGTCGTCGCCGCCGGTCTGGAGGCCGCGAAGCCCTTCATCAAGGTGCTGTGCCGCGCCCAGGCCGACCTCGCCGCGAAGGCCGCCAAGCCGACCGGTGAGTTCCCGATCTTCCTGGACTACCAGGACGACGTCATGGAGGCGCTCAGCGCCGCCGTCCGCCCCGAGCTCAGCCAGGCGCTCACCATCGCCGGCAAGCAGGAGCGCGAGGCCGAACTGGACCGCGTCAAGGCGCTCGCCGCCGAGAAGCTCCTGCCGGAGTTCGAGGGCCGCGAGAAGGAGATCTCCGCCGCGTACCGCTCGCTGACCAAGTCCCTGGTCCGTGAGCGCGTCATCAAGGAGAAGAAGCGCATCGACGGCCGCGGTGTCACCGACATCCGCACCCTGGCCGCCGAGGTCGAGGCCATCCCGCGCGTGCACGGCTCCGCCCTGTTCGAGCGTGGCGAGACCCAGATCCTGGGCGTCACCACCCTGAACATGCTCCGCATGGAGCAGCAGCTGGACACCCTCTCCCCGGTGACCCGCAAGCGCTACATGCACAACTACAACTTCCCGCCGTACTCCGTCGGCGAGACCGGCCGCGTCGGCTCCCCGAAGCGCCGCGAGATCGGCCACGGCGCCCTCGCCGAGCGCGCCATCGTGCCGGTGCTGCCCACGCGCGAGGAGTTCCCGTACGCGATCCGTCAGGTGTCCGAGGCCCTCGGATCCAACGGCTCGACGTCCATGGGCTCGGTCTGCGCCTCCACCATGTCGCTGCTGAACGCCGGTGTGCCGCTGAAGGCTCCCGTCGCCGGTATCGCCATGGGCCTGATCTCCCAGGAGATCAACGGCGAGACGCACTACGTCGCCCTCACCGACATCCTCGGTGCGGAGGACGCCTTCGGCGACATGGACTTCAAGGTCGCCGGCACCAAGGAGTTCGTGACCGCCCTCCAGCTCGACACCAAGCTGGACGGCATCCCCGCCTCCGTCCTGGCCGCCGCCCTCAAGCAGGCCCGTGACGCCCGCCTCCACATCCTCGACGTGATGATGGAAGCGATCGACACGCCGGACGAGATGTCCCCGAACGCGCCGCGGATCATCACCGTGAAGATCCCGGTCGACAAGATCGGTGAGGTCATCGGCCCCAAGGGCAAGATGATCAACCAGATCCAGGAGGACACGGGCGCCGACATCACGATCGAGGACGACGGCACCATCTACATCGGTGCCGCCGACGGCCCGGCCGCCGAGGCCGCCCGCGCCACGATCAACGGCATCGCCAACCCGACCATGCCCGAGGTCGGCGAGCGCTACCTGGGCACGGTCGTCAAGACGACCACCTTCGGCGCGTTCGTCTCCCTGCTGCCCGGCAAGGACGGTCTGCTGCACATCTCGCAGATCCGCAAGCTCGCCGGCGGCAAGCGCGTGGAGAACGTCGAGGACGTCCTCGGCGTGGGCCAGAAGGTCCAGGTCGAGATCGCCGAGATCGACTCCCGCGGCAAGCTCTCCCTCATCCCCGTGATCGAGGGCGAGGAGTCCGCCGACGAGACGAAGAAGGACGACGCCGACCAGTGACGTCCCGTAGCTCCAAGGCGACGGCCCGCACCTCTTCGGAGGCGCGGGCCGTCGCCCGTACCCAAACCCTGATCAAGGGCGAGCACGGCATCGGTACCGTCCGCAAGACCACCCTCCCGGGCGGTCTGCGCATCGTCACCGAGACCCTGCCCTCCGTCCGCTCGGCGACCTTCGGCATCTGGGCCCACGTCGGCTCCCGCGACGAGACCCCGGCCCTGAACGGCGCCACCCACTACCTCGAGCACCTGCTCTTCAAGGGCACGTCCCGCAGGTCCGCCCTGGACATCTCCTCCGCCATCGACGCGGTCGGCGGCGAGATGAACGCGTTCACGGCGAAGGAGTACACCTGCTACTACGCGCGCGTGCTCGACACCGACCTGCCGCTCGCCATCGACGTGGTCTGCGACATGCTGACCGGTTCGCTGATCCAGGAGGAGGACGTCGACGTCGAGCGCGGCGCCATCCTCGAGGAGATCGCGATGACCGAGGACGACCCGGGCGACTGTGTGCACGACCTGTTCGCGCACACCATGTTCGGCGACAACGCCCTCGGCCGCCCCGTCCTCGGCACGGTCGACACGGTCAACGCCCTGACCGCCGACCGCATCCGCCGCTTCTACAAGAAGCACTACGATCCCACGCACCTCGTGGTCGCCTGCGCCGGCAACGTCGATCACAACAAGGTCGTACGCCAGGTCCGCGCCGCCTTCGAGAAGGCCGGTGCCTTCCGGGACCCGGTGGCCGCGCCCATCGCCCCGCGCGCCGGCCGGCGCACCCTCCGCACCGCCGGACGCGTCGAGCTGATCGGCCGCAAGACCGAGCAGGCCCATGTCATCCTCGGCATGCCGGGTCTGGCCCGCGCCGACGAGCGGCGCTGGGCGCTGGGCGTCCTCAACACCGCCCTCGGCGGCGGCATGTCGTCCCGTCTCTTCCAGGAGGTCCGCGAGAAGCGCGGCCTGGCCTACAGCGTGTACTCGTACACCTCGGGCTTCGCCGACTGCGGCCTCTTCGGCGTGTACGCGGGCTGCCGGCCCTCCCAGGTGCACGACGTGCTGAAGATCTGCCGCGACGAACTCGACCACGTCGCCGAGCACGGCCTGTCCGACGACGAGATCGGCCGGGCCGTCGGCCAGCTCCAAGGATCCACGGTCCTCGGCCTGGAGGACACGGGCGCGCTGATGAACCGTATCGGCAAGAGCGAGCTGTGCTGGGGCGAGCAGATGTCCGTCGACGACATGCTGGCCCGGATAGCCTCGGTGACGCCGGACGACGTCCGCGCGGTCGCCCGCGACGTCCTGGGACGGCGGCCCTCGCTGTCGGTCATCGGCCCGCTGAAGGACAAGCAGGCGTCCCGGCTGCACGACGCCGTCGCCTAACCCCCTCCGGTAAGGAAGCAAGAGACATGAGCAAGCTGCGCGTGGCCGTCCTCGGCGCCAAGGGCCGGATCGGCTCCGAGGCGGTACGGGCGGTCGAGGCCGCCGAGGACATGGAACTGGTCGCCGCACTCGGCCGGGGCGACAGTCTGGACACGCTGGCCGAAGCCGGCGCCCAGGTCGCCGTCGAGCTGACCACGCCCGCCTCGGTGATGGACAACCTCGACCACTGCGTACGCCACGGCATCCACGCCGTCGTCGGCACCACCGGCTGGACCGACGAGCGCCTCGCACAGCTGAGGACCTGGCTCGACGGCTCCCCGGAGACGGGCGTCCTCATCGCGCCCAACTTCTCCATCGGCGCCGTACTGACCATGAAGTTCGCGCAGATCGCCGCCCCGTACTTCGAGTCCGTCGAGGTCGTCGAGCTGCACCACCCGAACAAGGTCGACGCCCCCAGTGGCACCGCCACCCGCACCGCCCAGCTGATCGCTCAGGCCCGGCAGAAGGCAGGCTCCGCCCCGGCGCCCGACGCCACTGCCACCGCCCTGGACGGCGCCCGCGGCGCGGACGTCGACGGCGTCCCGGTCCACGCGATCCGCCTGCGCGGCCTGCTCGCCCACCAGGAGGTCCTGCTCGGCGGCGAGGGCGAGACCCTCACCGTCCGCCACGACTCCCTGCACCACAGCAGTTTCATGCCCGGCATCCTGCTGGGCGTGCGCCGCGTGGTCAGCACCCCGGGCCTGACCTTCGGCCTGGAACACTTCCTGGACCTGAACCGAGACCCGGACCGAGCTTCCTGACCCCATGCGCGCGAAGATCTCCTACGTCATCACGGCCGCCGTCCTGGTCTTCTACTTCGCCCTGGTCGGCAGCCGCGGTGTGATGCTCATCGGCACCGGCACACCCCTCACCGTCACCTTCGGTGTCGCGGTGCTGATCCTGCCGGTGATCGGCCTGTGGTTCCTCTGGAAGAACACCCAGTTCGTCCGCAAGGCCAACCAGCTCGCCGCCGAACTCGACGCCGAGGGCGGACTGCCCGTGGACGAGCTGAAGCGCACCCCCAGCGGTCGCGTCGACCGGGACTCGGCCGACGAGGTCTTCGCCCTGCGCAAGGCCGAGACGGAGGACGCCCCCGGCGACTGGCGCAGCTGGTTCCGCCTCGCCGTCGCCTACCACGACGCCCGCGACACCCCGCGTGCCCGCAAGGCGATGCAACGGGCGATCGCCCTGCACGACGGGAAGCACGTCGAGGCGGCCTGAGCCGGCCGACCCGCCGACCGACATCTACCGGCCGACACCCGCCGACCGACATTGCCGGCCGACACCCGCCGACCGTACATCTGCCGCGGCCGACACCCGTCCGGCCGAAGGGCTCCCGGCGACGCGTCAGGGCCCGGTCCGCGCGCGCGGGCCGGGCCCTGACGTCAGTTGTCCGTGTTTCCCCGGTGCGCCGGGGGCTCAGCTCCGCCCGTGCTCGGCGGCCCACGCCGCCAGGGCGTCGGCCGCCCGGTCGAAGGCCTCCGCCCGCGCGAGGAAGTCGGCGTTGTGGCTGGTCAGCAGCGGAGGCGTGGCCTCGGCGGACCGCCCCTGCCGGACGAGGATCAGCGCCTGCCCCTGCACCGTCCGCGGCAGCCCGAGCAGGCGCACCGGCTGCTGCACCGTCCGCACACTGACGATCTGCTGCCAGGTCACCGTGCGCGTGCTGAAGAAGCTCACCTGCCGGACACCGCGCGCGCTCACCCACGCGCCCATGCGCAGCAGCCGCACGGCGCACACGATGACGACCACCGCCACGCCGAAGACCACAGCGGCGGCGGACAGCGAGTCCGTCGCCGCGATGATGACCGCCGCGAACAGGACGAACGAGGCGAGCAGCAGCAACAGCGCCGCCGGCCCCACCCGCCACGGTCCCGGCCGGTAGGGCCGGCGCCAGAGGTCGCGGTCGTCGTACGGCAGCGCGACCTCGTCGGCGGTGTCGAAGGCGCGGTCGGCCGTCAGGAAGGGCAGGGGCACGGCTGGTCCTCACTCGTTCCATGGCATGTGCTGTGCCCGGTGAGGCTACCGACCTGTGTCTCCGGTCACCACCCTCGGGGGACCCGACGGAGTGAGGACGGCCCTTCCCGGAACGCCTCTAACGCCCCTGTGACGCCTGGGACGGCTGCTTGTGCCCGGAGGGCTGGTCGGCCGACAGGGAGGGCATCCCGATCACCAGGGAGCCCACGAGACCTGCGACGACGGTGAGGCCCAGCAGCCAGCGCCCGGCCAACTGGCCGATGGACGCCCGCTGACGGGGCGGGGGTGTGACATTGCTGCGGAACCTGTCGGCCTCGGCGACGAAGGCGAACGGCACGGGTTCACGCCGGCGGATCATTGGAGGTGCGTCTCCCTTCGGGGATCGGTCCACAGCGACCCGAGCGGACCGCTGTTACTCATACAGACGAACGAATGACCTCGCGGGTGCCCATTTTCGCCGACTTCATCGCGGCACGGCCGTGAAAGCCCCGTTTGGGGGGCCGTAGAGTGGCCTCGCCCGAGCGACGAGATGGGAAGGCCCTCCACACCGTGACCGACACCCCCGCCGACGATTTCAAGATCGACCTCCGCAGCGACGTCACCGTAGAGCTGGTCAAGAGCGCCGCGACCGACTCCGACGTACTGTTCGCCGCCCGCGTCTCGACCGTGGGGGAGCAGTCCCTGGACGAGCTGAAGAAGGACCCGGAGCGCTCCAAGGGCCTGATCAACTACCTCATGCGGGACCGGCACGGCAGCCCGTTCGAGCACAACTCGATGACCTTCTTCATCAGCGCCCCGATCTTCGTCTTCCGCGAGTTCATGCGGCACCGCGTGGGCTGGTCCTACAACGAGGAATCCGGCCGCTACCGGGAGCTCCAGCCCGTCTTCTACGTGCCGGACACCTCCCGCAAGCTGGTCCAGCAGGGCCGGCCCGGCAAGTACGTCTTCGTCGAGGGCACCCCGGAGCAGTACGAGCTGGTGGGTGGCGCCATGGAGGACTCCTACCGCCAGGCGTACGCGACGTACCGGCAGATGCTCGCCGCCGGTGTCGCCCGTGAGGTGGCCCGCGCGGTGCTCCCCGTCGGCCTGTACTCCTCGATGTACGCCACCTGCAACGCCCGCTCGTTGATGCACTTCCTCGGTCTGCGCACCCAGCACGAGCTGGCCAAGGTCCCCTCCTTCCCGCAGCGCGAGATCGAGATGGTCGGCGAGCAGATGGAGGCCGCGTGGGCCGAGCTCATGCCGCTCACCTACGCCGCCTTCAACGCGAACGGACGCGTGGCGCCGTAGGGCGGCCTGGAGCCCGGTCGGGCAGATGTGCGCACCCACCGGTCGAAGTGTCCGGATTGCGGCGTTCTGTGAAGTTCATCTAGCCTGATCAAAGGGACCCGGCACTGCTTGAACCCCCGAGCAGGCAGTGCCGGGCTCCATCCTCTCCCCGACCTGCCGCCTCCCCCGAGGGCAGACCCCGCCCTGAGCAACGAGTAGCGTGTAACCCATGGCTCCGACCTCCACTCCGCAGACCCCCTTCGGGCGGGTCCTCACCGCCATGGTCACGCCCTTCCGGGCGGACGGCGCACTCGACCTCGACGGCGCGCAGCGGCTCGCCGCCCACCTGGTGGACGCAGGCAACGACGGCCTGATCGTCAACGGCACCACCGGCGAGTCCCCCACCACCAGCGACGCGGAGAAAGCGGACCTCGTACGAGCCGTACTGGAGGCCGTCGGCGACCGCGCACACGTCGTCGCCGGAGTCGGCACCAACAACACCCAGCACAGCATCGAGCTGGCCCGCGCCGCCGAGCGCACCGGCGCGCACGGCCTCCTGCTGGTCACGCCGTACTACAACAAGCCCCCGCAGGAGGGCCTGTACCAGCACTTCACGGCCATCGCCGACGCCGCCGAGCTGCCGGTCATGCTCTACGACATCCCCGGCCGCAGCGGCGTCCCGATCAACACCGAGACGCTGGTCCGTCTCGCCGAGCACCCGCGGATCGTCGCCAACAAGGACGCCAAGGGCGACCTCGGCCGCGCCAGCTGGGCCATCGCGCGCTCCGGACTCGCCTGGTACTCCGGCGACGACATGCTCAACCTGCCGCTGCTCTCCGTGGGCGCGGTCGGCTTCGTCTCCGTCGTCGGCCATGTCGTCACCCCCGAGCTGCGCGCCATGGTCGACGCGTATGTCGCCGGTGACGTGCAGAAGGCGCTGGAGATCCACCAGAAGCTGCTCCCGGTCTTCACCGGCATGTTCCGCACCCAGGGCGTCATGACCACCAAGGCCGCGCTCGCCCTCCTGGGGCTGCCGGCCGGGCCGCTGCGCGCGCCCATGGTCGGCCTCACGCCCGAGGAAACCGAGCAGCTCAAGATCGATCTTGCCGCCGGCGGGGTACAGCTCTGACAACGGACTTGGCACCACCGCACGACCAGGACTTCACAACTGAATACGCGGGCCACCGGTGCCCGCACCCCCTACGACAACTGCTTCTGCACGAACGTCACGCGCGCCACGTGCCCACCGGTACGTGGCGTGTGTGGTGAGGAGAGTCTTTTGAGTCATCCGCATCCTGAACTGGGCCGGCCCCCGGCGCTTCCCGCAGGCGGCCTGCGGGTCACCCCGCTCGGCGGTCTCGGCGAGATCGGCCGCAACATGACGGTCTTCGAGTACGGCGGTCGCCTGCTGATCGTCGACTGCGGAGTGCTCTTCCCCGAGGAGGAGCAGCCCGGAATCGACCTGATCCTGCCGGACTTCTCGTCCATCAGGGACCGTCTCGACGACATCGAGGGCATCGTCCTCACCCACGGCCACGAGGACCACATCGGTGGCGTCCCCTTCCTCCTCCGCGAGAAGCCGGACATCCCCCTGATCGGCTCCAAGCTGACCCTCGCGCTCATCGAGGCCAAGCTCCAGGAGCACCGCATCCGTCCCTACACCCTCGAGGTGACGGAGGGGAACCGCGAACGCATCGGCCCCTTCGACTGCGAGTTCATCGCGGTCAACCACTCCATCCCGGACGCCCTGGCCGTCGCCATCCGCACCCCTGCGGGTATGGCCGTCCACACGGGCGACTTCAAGATGGACCAGCTTCCGCTGGACAACCGCCTCACGGACCTCCACGCCTTCGCGCGGCTGAGTGAGGAGGGCATCGACCTGCTCCTCGCGGACTCCACGAACGCCGAGGTCCCGGGGTTCGTTCCCCCGGAGCGGGACATCTCCAACGTCCTGCGCCAGGTCTTCGCCGGTGCCCGCAAGCGGATCATCGTGGCGAGCTTCGCCAGCCACGTCCACCGCATCCAGCAGATCCTGGACGCGGCGCACGAGTACGGCCGCCGGGTCGCCTTCGTGGGCCGCTCCATGGTCCGCAACATGGGCATCGCACGGGACCTGGGCTACCTGAGGGTGCCGCCGGGTCTCGTGGTGGACGTCAAGACGCTCGACGACCTGCCGGACAGCGAAGTGGTCCTGGTCTGCACGGGCTCGCAGGGTGAACCGATGGCCGCCCTGTCCCGCATGGCCAACCGGGACCACCAGATCCGCATCGTCGAGGGCGACACCGTGATCCTGGCGTCGTCCCTCATCCCGGGCAACGAGAACGCGGTGTACCGCGTGATCAACGGCCTGACCCGCTGGGGCGCGAACGTCGTCCACAAGGGCAACGCCAAGGTCCACGTCTCGGGCCACGCCTCGGCCGGCGAGCTGCTGTACTTCTACAACATCTGCCGGCCCAGGAACCTGATGCCGGTCCACGGCGAGTGGCGCCACCTGCGCGCCAACGCCGAGCTGGGCGCCCTGACCGGCGTCCCGCACGACCGGATCGTCATCGCCGAGGACGGCGTCGTCGTCGACCTCGTCGAGGGCAAGGCCAAGATCTCCGGCAAGGTCCAGGCGGGATACGTCTACGTCGACGGTCTCTCGGTCGGCGACGTGGGCGAGCCGGCCCTCAAGGACCGCAAGATCCTCGGCGACGAGGGCATCATCTCGGTCTTCGTGGTCATCGACGCCTCCACCGGCAAGATCACCGGTGGTCCGCATGTCCAGGCCCGTGGCTCGGGCATCGAGGACTCCGCCTTCACCGCCGTGCTCCCCAAGATCACAGAAGTGCTGGAGCGGTCGGCCCAGGACGGGGTCGTCGAACCCCACCAGCTCCAGCAGCTGGTGCGCAGGACCCTCGGCAAGTGGGTCTCGGACACCTACCGGCGTCGGCCGATGATCCTCCCCGTGGTGGTGGAGGTCTGACGCTCCGTCGGGCTTCCGACAGCGCCAACCTGGAGCGGGGCGCCTCGATTTGCATCGAGGCGCCCCGCTCCAGTACGTTTACATCTCCGCTCGGACGGGCACCCGATCACTTCGTGGATCGGAGCCGCCCCGGAGGGCGGGAAATCCGACTCAGAATCTCTGATAAAGTCGGAACCGCCGGAAAGGGAAACGCGAAAGCGGGAACCTGGAAAGCGCCGAGGAAATCGGATCGGAAAAGGATCTGATAGAGTCGGAAACGCAAGACCGAAGGGAAGCGCCCGGAGGAAAGCCCGAGAGGGTGAGTACAAAGGAAGCGTCCGTTCCTTGAGAACTCAACAGCGTGCCAAAAGTCAACGCCAGATATGTTGATACCCCGTCTCCGGCCATCAGGCTGGGACGAGGTTCCTTTGAAAAACACAGCGAGGACGCTGTGAACGGTCGGAACATTCCTCCGACTGTTCCGCTCTCGTGGTGTACGCCGGATCACCGGCAAGCATTCACGGAGAGTTTGATCCTGGCTCAGGACGAACGCTGGCGGCGTGCTTAACACATGCAAGTCGAACGATGAACCACTTCGGTGGGGATTAGTGGCGAACGGGTGAGTAACACGTGGGCAATCTGCCC
>NZ_JAGMUE010000096.1:0-4452 GCF_019049165.1 Streptomyces sp. AC627_RSS907 | reverse complement strand
GCTACCGCATGGCCGTCGTCCCCCTCGACCCCTCACCCATCCGCGGCAGCCACGGCCGCCTCCCCACCAACGACAACGACGGCCCCCTCCTCATCTGCTCCACCCCCCAAGCAGTCGGAGACCGTGTCGCGGCCACCGACGTCAAACAACTCCTCCTCCACCTCGCCGGACTCGACTGACGCGGCACCACACACGTCCCCCGAGATCCGACTACTGAGAGTGAAACACACGGCACTGACAACGGCCCGCCCGGCGGCATCAGGGCGGGCCACGACCCAGAAGGCAGGCACCCGTGACCCTGTTTCCCGACTCCTCCCGCAGCGACGCCACCAGCGACCGGCCCGTCGACGGCCCCGACGAGGCCCTGCGCCGCACCCTGGGCGTGAACCGGCGCCGCTTCCTGAGCACGTGCACCGCCGTGGCCGCCGGAGCCGTCGCGGCCCCCGTCTTCGGCGCCGGCCCCGCCCTGGCGCAGGACCGGGGCAGAGACCACGGGCACGGCCACGGACACGGCGGTCAGGCGCTGGTCCCGGCGGACAAGCGCGGCATCATCCTCTACACCGTCCGTGACGCCACCGGCCGCGACCCCCTCGCCTCCGACCTGCCCTCCGGCTTCCGCGAGGTGTTCAAGCAGCTAGCCCGCCACGGCTACCGCCAGGTGGAGTTCGCCGGCTACCGCCAGCACGCCAACGCCCCCGGCGGAGCGAACCTGGAATCCGTCGAGGGCGCGAAGCTGCTGCGCTCCTGGCTCGACGACTACGGACTGCGCGCCCAGGGCAACCACGGCTTCATCCCGCCCTCCTGGCCGCTGACCACGGCGGACCTGGACACCTTCAAGAAGCACCTGGAGATCGCCAACATCATCGGCATGGACCACATGGGCACCGGCGGCGACCCCACCGGCAGCTCCCACCGCGCCGACTGGGACGTGGCCGCCGACAAGTGGAACGCGCTCGGCGCGATCGCCCGCCGCGAGGGCATCAAGCTCTACACCCACAACCACGACGGGGCCTACGGCTTCCTGCTCGACGGCGGCCCGCTGGACGACCAGGGCCGGCCGACCCGCAGCTCCGGCATCCGCAAGCTGGAGTACTTCCTGAAGGTCACCGACCCGAAGCTGGTCTGGCTGGAGATGGACATCTTCTGGGCGCACGTCGCCCAGTACAAGTTCCACACCTACACCGCCCACGACGGCTCCACCCGGAAGAGCGTCTTCGACCCGGCCGGCCTGGTCGCCCGCAACAACAAGCGCTACCCGCTGTTCCACGCCAAGGACGGCGTCGTCAGCACCACCAACGGCATGGGCTACGACATGGTGCCCTTCGGGACCGGCGTCATCGACTACACGACGTTCTTCTCCCGGGTCGGACAGCGGAACTACCACAACCCGATGATCGAGGACGACAACTCCCCGAGCGCCACCGACCCCGCGCAGTCGCTGCGCGAGGCCAAGATCAGCTACGACAACCTGGCGGCCCTGCGCAGGCGCCGCCGTTAGCACCCCCGGGCACGGCACTACGGCGGCCCCTGCCCGAGACGCGCGGAGGCAGCATCGACGGCCGGTGGCAGGACCGCAGGACCGCAGGACCCGGGTAACTGCCCGGTCACCCTGGGCGGCGGCCCCGGGCACGGCGCTACGGCCGTGCCCGGGGCCGCCGCCCAGGGGAAGGAAACGCAGGTGAAAGGCACTGCGAAACCTTGGTATGGTTGTCCATGTCGCCGCGGGGAACACCCCGCACAGCGGCAGACACCTAGTCCGGGTGGCGGAATGGCAGACGCGCTAGCTTGAGGTGCTAGTGCCCTTTATCGGGCGTGGGGGTTCAAGTCCCCCCTCGGACACAAGATCAAGCAGAAGTGACGTGCCGGCCGGGAGTGATCCCGGTCGGCACGTCGCGTTTTCCGGGCGGCCGGATACGACGCCGCCCCGAGCCGCCGGAGCGGTGCGGGGAAAATGCCGTGCGCCGCCCCTCCCGGTCTCCCTACACTCACCACGACATCGAGAGCGAGTGAGGGGAGCCGGGCCGTGCGCATCCGCACCGCTGCCGTCGTTCCCCCCTCCCGGTACGAGGTGATCCTGGTGTCCTCGGCCGTCCGGTGTCCGCTGCGCGGCCGGCACCGGATGCCCGCGACGAGCATCTGACGTACGACTCTCCGTCCGCCTTCCTTTCTGAGGCGGGCCCTGTCACCGTTCCGCCCTCGTCGGGGGAATCGCGCCGCCCTGCTCACAGACCAGCGAAAGGCCACGGGCCGTGCGCACCCACACCAACCCGCTCACCACCGTCCGCAACCTGGGCATCCTCGCCCACGTCGACGCCGGCAAGACCACCGTCACCGAGCGGATCCTCTACACCACCGGCACCACCCACAAGCGCGGCGAGGTCCACGACGGCACGACCGTCACCGACTTCGACCCGCAGGAGCGCGATCGCGGCATCACCATCTTCGCCGCGGCGGTCAGCTGTTCCTGGGACGGTCACCGGATCAACCTGATCGACACCCCGGGGCACGTCGACTTCGCCGACGAGGTCGAGCGCTCCCTGCGGGTGCTGGACGGCGCGGTCGCGGTGTTCGACGCCGTCGCCGGGGTGGAACCGCAGAGCGAGTCCGTGTGGCGGCAGGCCGACCGGCACGGCGTGCCGAGGATCGCGTTCGTCAACAAGATGGACCGGGCGGGCGCCGACCTCGACACGGCCGTCACCTCGATACGCGACCGGCTGCACCCGGTACCGCTGGTCGTGCAGCTGCCCATCGGCACGGAGGACGGCTTCACCGGCGTCGTCGACCTGCTGCGCATGCGCGCCCTGGTGTGGGTTGACGGGGCGGAGACGGCCGAGGACGGGCCGGTGCCCGACGCCCTGCGCGAGGAGGCGGCACACAGGCGGCGACTGCTGGAGGAGGCGGTGGCGGAACGCCACCCCGCCGCGCTGGAGGAGTTCTGCGACCGGGAGACGCTCACCGCGGCCACGCTCGCCGGTGCCCTGCGCGACCTGACGCGCAGCGGCGACGGAGTGGTGGTGCTGTGCGGCTCGGCCTACCGCAACCGCGGTGTCGAACCGCTGCTGGACGCCGTCGTGACCTACCTGCCCTCCCCGCTGGACGTACCTCCGGTACGCGGCGCCCACGACGGCACGGAGCAGGAACGGTCCGCCGACCCGGCGGCGCCGATGGCGGCACTGGCGTTCAAGGTGAACGCCACCCCGACGGGACGGCTGACGTACCTGCGGGTGTACTCGGGCACGATCGAGAAGGGAGACACCGTGTGGGACGCCGGCACGCGCCGCACCGAGCGGATCGGCCGCATCCTGCGGGTGCGGGCCGACCGTCACGACCCGCTGGACCGCGCGGTCGCCGGGGACATCGTCGCCGTGGTCGGGCTGAAGTCCGCCCGCGCCGGCTCGACCCTGTGCGCGCCGGGTGCCCCGCTGGTCCTGGAACCCCCGGGCGTGGCCGAACCGGTCGTACACGTGTCGGTGGAGGCCCGGCGCTCCACCGACACCGACCGGCTGGCCTCGGCCCTCGCCCGGCTGACCGAGGAGGACCCCTCGCTGGCCGTGCGGACCGACCCGGAGACCGGGCAGACCGTCCTGTCGGGCATGGGTGAACTGCACCTCGAGGTCGCGGTGGAGCGCGTCCGGCGCGAGCACGGCATCGAGGTCGGTGTGGGCCGCCCCGGCGTGGCGTACCGCGAGACGGTCGGCGAGGGCGTGACCGGTTTCGTCCACCGGCACGTCAAGCAGGACGGCGGCGCGGGGCAGTTCGCGCACGTCGTCCTCGATGTGGAGCCCTGGCACGAGGACATGGACGCGGGCTCGAAGGAGGGTGGTTTCGTGTTCCGTTCGACGGTCGTCGGCGGACGGGTGCCGCAGGAGTTCGTGCGGGCCGTCGAGGCCGGCTGCCGGGAAGCCCTGGCCGAGGGCCCGCTGGGCGGTCACCCGGTGACCGGGCTGAGGGTCACGCTCACCGACGGCCAGACCCATGTGAAGGACTCCTCGGACACGGCCTTCCGCACCGCCGGCCGGTTCGGCCTCCGGGAGGCACTGCGCGCCTCGACGATGGTCCTGCTGGAACCGGTCGTGGACGTCACGGTCACCGTGCCCGAGGACGCGGTCGGCGGCGTGCTCGGCGACCTGGCGGCCCGCCGCGGCCGGGTCACCGGCTCCGACACGCGGGGCGGCGCGGCGGTCGTCACCGCCACCGTGCCGCTGACCGAGCTGTTCGGCTACGCGACCCGGCTGCGCGGCCGCACCCAGGGCCGCGGTACCTTCACCGCCCGGCCCACCGGCTACGCACCGGCGCCGACCGTGACACCGGCCCGCTAGCGTGCCGGGTTGCCCCCTCCCGACCCGGAATCTGCCACCGGGGGAGGGGGCGGCCACCCGGAGGCACCGGGGAGGGGGCGGCCACCCGGAGGCACCGGGGAGGGGGCGGCCACCCGGCGGCACCGGGGGAGGG
>NZ_JAGMUE010000938.1:0-684 GCF_019049165.1 Streptomyces sp. AC627_RSS907 | reverse complement strand
CGGAGCCACCGTCCTCCTGGAGGTCGGCGCCGACGGGACGCTGACCGGCATGGCCCAGGAGTGCCTGGCCGACGCCTCCGACGCGACGACGGTGCCGCTGCTGCGCAAGGACAAGGCCGAGCCGCGCACCGCCCTCGAGGCGCTGGCCCGCGCGCACGCCAGCGGCGTCGCCGTGGACTGGTCGGCGCTCTTCCCGGCCGCCGGCACCGTGGACTTGCCCACGTACGCCTTCCAGCGCGAGCACTACTGGCTGCGCCCCTCCGCCAGCCGGGGCGACGCCACCGCCATCGGGCTCGCCTCGCCCGAGCACCCGCTGCTCGGCGCGGCCGTCCCGCTCGCCGACGGCGGCGGCGTGCTGCTCACCGGCCGCCTCTCCACGCACACCCACCCCTGGCTCGCGGACCACTGCGTGGCCGGCGCGGTGCTGCTGCCCGGCACGGCCTTCGTGGAGCTGGCCATCCGCGCCGGCGACGAGGTCGGCTGCGGTCGCGTCGAGGAACTGACCCTCCAGGCGCCCCTGTTGCTGCCCGCGCGGGGCGGCGTGCAGCTCCAGGTCACCGTTGGCGAGCCCACCGAGTCCGGCGCCCGCCCCGTGCGCATCCACTCCCGCCCCGACGGCGCCGATGGTGCCGGCAGTGCTGACAGTGAGTGGTCCTGCCACGCGGTCGGCGAGCTGTCCCCGGC
>NZ_JAGMUE010000937.1:0-682 GCF_019049165.1 Streptomyces sp. AC627_RSS907 | reverse complement strand
CCATCATATCGCCCCCTTCAGCTTTCGTCGCTGGCCCGTACGGTCAGCCATGACGGCGCAGTTCGTGGAAGAAGTCGTCGATGACGTGCAGGTGGCCGGAGCGGCTCACCTCGTCGTGGACGTACTTGCCGACGGCGAGGTCGAGCACCCCGAGGCCGAAGGGTGAGAAGACCACCGTCCGGTCCGTGGGCACGCGCACGCGTCCGGCGAGTACGTCGTCCAGGGTGCCGGCGAGGAAGGCGCGGTTGCCGGTGCGTTGTTCGGCCAGGTGCGGCGAGGTGTCGGCCTGGAGGCAGTGCTCGACATCGTCCACGATGTTGACCGCGTCGAGGATGATCTCGGGCGCGAGGTCGCGCAGCGAGATGTGCAGCACCAGCGGGTGGTGGTCGAACCAGGACGCGTCGTTGACGTGGGGCCTGCCGGCGGTGGTGGCGAAGACGACCAGGTCGCTGGAGCGGATCAGGGCCTCGGCGCTGTCGTGCACGGTGACCGGGCCCGTGGCGTTCGACTGTTCCAGGTAGGTGCGGAAGCCGGCCGCGCTGTCGGCGGCCAGGTCGTGCACGCCGGTCTGCTCGAACGTCCAGCCGGTGGCGGCCAGGAAGGTGTGGATGTAGCGGGCGATCAGCCCCGTGCCGAGGAAGCCGACGCGGGTCGGTCGGGGCCGCCCACGGCTGAGTCGGGC
>NZ_JAGMUE010000936.1:0-787 GCF_019049165.1 Streptomyces sp. AC627_RSS907 | reverse complement strand
GACCGAACGACTCCTTGAGCGGCTCGACGAGGTGGAGGAGCCGCGCAAGGAGTGGGAGCTGCGCATGGAGATCGCCGCCGCGCCCCGCTCGGGCGCGGTGGTGGCGACCCTGCGCGGGGCCCGCGTGCGGCGCGGCGGCTTCACCTTCGGCCCGGTGGACCTCCAGATCGACTGGGCGGACCGGGTGGCCATCGTCGGAGCCAACGGCTCCGGCAAGAGCACCCTGCTCGCCACCCTCCTCGGCCGGCTGCCGCTGGACGAGGGACACGCCTCCCTGGGCTCCGGCGTGATCGTCGGCGAGGTGGACCAGGCCCGCGCCCAACTCTTCGACGACGGCCCGGACCCGGCCGACGCCCATGACCGACCGGACCAGACCGCCGGCGCGGACCAGACCGCCGGCGTGGGGCAGGCCGCAGCCGGGGGCGATGGGGCGCGGCCGGGGCGTTCGCGCGCCGCGGACAGCCGTACCGGATCGCTCCTGGACACCTTCGGCGCCGTCGCCACCGAACTGGAGCCGGCCGAGGTGCGCACGCTGCTGGCCAAGTTCGGGCTCAAGGCCGACCACGTGCTGCGCCCGGCGCACACCCTCTCGCCGGGCGAGCGCACCCGCGCCGCCCTGGCCCTGCTCCAGGCCAGGGGCGTGAACCTGCTCGTGCTCGACGAGCCGACCAACCACCTGGACCTGCCCGCCATCGAGCAACTGGAGTCGGCGCTCGCCTCCTACGACGGCACCCTGCTGCTGGTCACCCACGACCGCCGGATGCTGGACGCCGTGCACACCACGCGC
>NZ_JAGMUE010000935.1:0-546 GCF_019049165.1 Streptomyces sp. AC627_RSS907 | reverse complement strand
GCGGTAGCCCATGCCGTGTGCAGACTGGGCATGCAGTTGCGCGGGGTGATGTCGTCGAAGGGCATGCTCTGTGGGACGCCCACCGGCGTCAGCGTGTCCGGCCACAGGTTGGCCACCGCATACTGCCCGCCGTCGGCGCCGTACGCGAAGATCGGACCGACCACCGGGTAGATCATGTAGATGCCCGGCCCGAGCAGGCCGATCACCAGGAAGGTGCGCACCAGGTGGTGGGTGGGGAAGCGGCGATCGACCGCGACGTGCCGGAGCTGGTAGAGCGCGACGACGACCGCGGCCACCGCGAGTTGGGCGTAGACGTAGTCGAGAACGTGGTAGCCGACCGTTCCTGAGGCTTCGACCAGTCGGCCCACCAGCCATGACGGGCTGCCCAGCGCGTGGTCGGCGGTCGCCACGTACTGGTCGAGCACCGTGGGTCGGGTCTTCCACGTGATGAGCAGCCAGGCGTCGCCGGTCTTCCGGCCGGCCACCAGCAGCAGGCCGAGCCCGACACCCTTGAGCAACAGGACGCGTTCCCGGCCGCTGCGGCGG
>NZ_JAGMUE010000934.1:0-563 GCF_019049165.1 Streptomyces sp. AC627_RSS907 | reverse complement strand
CCGCGGCACCGTGCACGCCCTCGTCGGCGAGAACGGCGCGGGCAAGTCGACCCTGATGAAGATCCTCTACGGGATGCAGCGGCCCGACGAGGGCACCATCGCCCTCCACGGCGAAGAGGTCGAACTGCACTCGCCGGCCGACGCCATCGCGCGCCGCGTGGGCATGGTGCACCAGCACTTCATGCTCGCCGACTACCTGACCGTCCTGGAGAACATCGTCCTCGGCGCCGAGAAGCTGCACGGCATCGGGGCCAGGGCGCGCGCCAGGGTGCGCGAGATCTCCGAGGCGTACGGGCTCGGCGTGCGACCCGACGCGCTGGTGGAGGACCTCGGCGTCGCCGACCGGCAGCGGGTGGAGATCCTCAAGGTGCTCTACCGCGGCGCCCGCGTCCTCATCCTGGACGAGCCGACCGCGGTGCTGGTGCCGCAGGAGGTCGACGCGCTCTTCGACAACCTGCGCGAACTCACCTCCGAGGGCCTGACCGTCATCTTCATCTCGCACAAGCTGGGCGAGGTGCTCTCGGTCGCCGACGACATCACCGTCATCCGGCGCGGCACCACCG
>NZ_JAGMUE010000933.1:0-582 GCF_019049165.1 Streptomyces sp. AC627_RSS907 | reverse complement strand
GGGTACGTCCGCCGCACGGCGGCGGGAATCTGGAGCTGGCTGCCGCTGGGCAAGCGCGTGCTGGACAACGTTTCGCGCATCGTGCGCGAGGAGATGGACGCGATCGGCGCGCAGGAGGTGCTGCTGCCCGCGCTGCTGCCGCGGGAGGCGTACGAGACGAGTGGGCGCTGGGACGAGTACGGCGACCTGCTCTTCAGGCTCAAGGACCGCAAGGGCGCCGACTACCTCCTCGGCCCCACCCACGAGGAGATCTTCACCCTCACCGTCAAGGACCAGTGCACGTCGTACAAGGACCTGCCGGTGATCGTCTACCAGATCCAGACGAAGTACCGGGACGAGGCCAGGCCGCGCTCGGGCGTGCTGCGGGGGCGCGAGTTCCAGATGAAGGACTCGTACTCCTTCGACGTCACGGACGAGGGCCTGGCCGAGTCATACCGGCTGCACCGTGACGCGTACACCCGCATCTTCGCGCGTCTGGGCCTGGACTACCGGATCGTGTCGGCGGTCTCCGGGGCGATGGGCGGTTCGGCGTCGGAGGAGTTCCTGGCGCCGGCGGCGGCCGGTGAGGACACGTTCGTGGAC
>NZ_JAGMUE010000932.1:0-561 GCF_019049165.1 Streptomyces sp. AC627_RSS907 | reverse complement strand
GACCGAGGCCGGCGACCGGGTCCTCGCCAGCCTGACCGAGGCGGTCGGCGCCACCCCGCCCGGCGTGCTGCTCGACGCCCGGATGCGGGACGCGTTCGTGGCGGGCGTGCGGGAACGCGCCGCGCTCCCCGAGGTGCGCGCCGGCCTGCCGGGCGAGGGCGCCGGGGTGCCGGGGCAACGGTCGCCGGACGGCTCGGTGCGCGCCGGGGTGCTCACCGTGCCCGCCGCCCACCTGGCCGCCGAAGGCCCGTACGACCTGCTGCTTGAGGAGTGCTTCGGCCCGGTCACCGTCGTCGCCCGCTACGCGCGGGAGGAGGAGATCGGCGCGGTGCTGCGGCGGCTGCCGGGGAACCTCACCGCCACCGCGCAGCTCAGCGCCGCCGAGTGCGGGGCCGACGAGACGGACGGTGCCCGGGCGGCGGAAGAGCCGGATGAGGCGCGGCGGCGGGCGGCTCGGCTGCTCGAACAGCTCACCCCGCTCGCCGGGCGGCTGCTGGTCAACGGCTGGCCCACCGGCGTCGCCGTCGCGCCGGCCCAGCACCACGGCGGCCCGTACCCGGC
>NZ_JAGMUE010000931.1:0-605 GCF_019049165.1 Streptomyces sp. AC627_RSS907 | reverse complement strand
TCCCCGCTGATCGCGTACGCGGCGGCGAGCACGGTCAGGTACTGGTGCCGGGACGGCTCCCAGATCTGCTTGATGTCGCCGACCGCGTCCTCGCTCCGGTACGGCACGTCGAAGGCGTACCCCGACGGGGCGCGGCGCCCGGTCTTCGGGTCGTACCACCAGTCGGGGTCCGCGAGGTCGTCGCGGGGCACCCCGAAGAACTCGGCGTGCCCGGCCAGCAGCCGGTCCGCCTCGGCGAGTAGCCGCTTCGCGGCGTCCGGCGGCACCGCGTCGAGCGCCCCGGCGGGCAGCGTCGCGGTGAAGCGGGCGCCGGTCACCTCCGGCGCGACCGGTGGCGCCGACCGCCAGCGCCGCCGGCGCGCCGTGTCGACCACCCGGCCGCCGACCTCCCTCGGCCCCATCCGGGACAGCCGCCGCAGGTACCACCCCGGGCTCGCCGTCATCGCGCCCTCGCCAAGGTCACCGGCGCGCCGCCGACCAGGCTGGTCCGCACGGCGAGGGTGGCCGCCGTGGTGGCGGCCAGCGACTCCAGCGACACCGGCATCGGCCCGCCGGTGCGCACCGCCGTGAGGAAGGCGTCCAGTTCGGCGCGCTGGCCCTTGTCC
>NZ_JAGMUE010000930.1:0-619 GCF_019049165.1 Streptomyces sp. AC627_RSS907 | reverse complement strand
CTTGAGCAGGTCGCCGCCGTCACCGATGCGTGCCACGAGGTGCTTCCCCTTCGCCTGGGATCTGCAACGCTTGCGCAGACCCGGGTGCTTGCCTATCGACGGTACCTTGCCGGGGCCCCCGTGCGGGCCCCCCTTGGCGCGACTCGATCCACACGGCATCGAGTGCACGCCAAGAGGGACCGCTCCCGACGCGGCGGGATCAAACCGAAACGGAACTCTTGCGGGTCGAGACGATCTGGTCCACCAGACCGTACGCCAGCGACTCGTCAGCGGTGAGGATCTTGTCGCGCTCGATGTCGTCGCGGATCTTCTCGATCGGCGTCGTGGAGTGCTTGGCCAGCATCTCCTCGAGCTGCGAGCGCATCCGCAGGATCTCGTTGGCCGCGATCTCCAGGTCGGAGACCTGGCCGCGGCCGGTCTCGCTGTACGGCTGGTGGATCAGGATGCGGGCGTTGGGCAGCGCCATCCGCTTGCCGGGCGTGCCGGCCGCGAGCAGCACGGCCGCGGCGGACGCCGCCTGTCCCATGCACACCGTCTGGATGTCGGGCTTGACGAACTGCATCGTGTCGTAGATAGCCGTCAGCGCGGTGAACGAGCCGCCGGGCGAGTTGATGTAGAT
>NZ_JAGMUE010000929.1:0-555 GCF_019049165.1 Streptomyces sp. AC627_RSS907 | reverse complement strand
CGATGCCAGTCAGCAGGTCCGTCGGTCCCTGTCGCCGGCCTGATCGGCCGAGTGAAGCAGTTCGATGACACGTTCCTCGTACCGGACGCGGGCCGGGGAGAAGTCGTACGGCATCTTGCCGATGGCCTCCACCACGCTCATCCTCGCCCCCTCTTCTTCCTCGCCGGCGTGCTCGTCCTCCCGGTCCAGGAGGTCGTTGAGGGCCTCTTCCAGGCCGGATCCTTCGATGGCGGCTGCCAGGGCCGTCTCGTGATCACATCGCTGGGCGGCCAGGTCCTCGATGCGGGGGTCGTCGGGGGACACGGTGTCATCCAGGGCCGCCTCGGCCTCGGCCAGTCGGTCCTCCTCGGCCCGCAGCTCGGGGTGGGTGGCCAGGACGATGAACCGGTCGGCCTGGACGGCGGCGCCCAGGGGGCCGAGGGCGCGCTCCGTGACCAGGAGGGTATCGAGGTCGGCGGAGCGCAGGGCTCCGGGCGGCAGATCGCGCAGGCGGCCAGTGACCAGCGGTGAGAGCAGGCCAAGAGGGCTGCCCACCTCGCGGAGACGGTTCACGGC
>NZ_JAGMUE010000095.1:0-30942 GCF_019049165.1 Streptomyces sp. AC627_RSS907 | reverse complement strand
TGCCGGAGCCGTCAGGAGTGTCGGGGGTGCCTGGGTCGTCGGGGGTGCCGGAGCCGTCAGGAGTGTCGGGCTCGCTTTGGGGTTCCGTGGGTTCCGTGGCTTCGGCAGCCTCAGGAGTCGGGGTCGGGGACGGGGTCGGGGTCGGCTCGGAGTCGTGCCCGGGCTCCGGCTCACGTCGGGGCTCCGACGCAGACGCCGGCTCCGGCTCACGCCGTGGTCCCGACTCACGGCCCGGCCCCGGCTCACGCCCCCGTCCCGGTTCCGCCTTGGCGTCCTGGGCCTCGTCCGGCCGTCGTTCCGTTCCGCGGCCCGGCTCGGACCCGGCCGGCTCCTCGAACGCCGGTCGGGCGTGGTGCCACGGGGCGTCCGGGCTGCGCGGTGCCGAGGGCGCCGCCGTCGAGGCCGGTTCCTCGGTGCGCGAGGACGCGGCCATGTCGTCACCACCGCCCCGGGCGGCGGGGCCGGTGCCCGGGCTGCCCGGCCGCCCGGCGTCGGAGGCGGAACGCTGACTGGCCGAGCCCTGGGACGCGCTCCGGGTACGCCGGTGACCGGCAGCGGGGGTCTCACCCGTCGGTGTGCCAGGCGACGGGGTCTCAGACGTCGGGGACCCGGACATCGGTGTCTCAGGCTTCGGTGTCTCAGGCTTCGGTGTCTCAGGCGTCGATGTCTCAGACTTCGGCGTGCTCGTTCGCTGGGACGCGGAGCCGCCGCTCGCGCTGCGCGCACGCCGGGGTGCCGGGGCCGCCGTGGGCCCGGCGGCCGGGGACGTCTGGCTCGCCGAGCCCTCCGCCGCCGTGCGGGAGCGGCGCGGGGCGGACGGCGCATCGGTGCCGGGCGCCGTCTGACTGACGGAGCCCTCCGTGGCCGTACGGGCCCGACGTGGGCGCTCACCCGTCGCGCGGGCCGGACGCTCACCCGCCGTACGCCCCGCCCCGCGTGCCGGAGCGGGGGGCAGCTGGCCCTTCAGTGGGCCCCACTCATTGGGGTCGGGGACGCCCGGCGGCAGCATCTGACGGCGGCGAGGACCGCCGTGGTCGGACTCGCCCGGTTCCTTGGCCCCGGGCCAGGCCTTGGCGACGCGGGCGGCGAGGACGAAGTCCTTGCGCAGGGGGTGCCCCTCGAACCCCTCCGGCAGAAGCAGGTGGTCCAGCGCGGGGTGGTCCTGAAAGAGGACGCCGAACATCTCGTGGGTCTCGCGCTCGTGCCAGGCCGCGCCCGCGTACACGGCGACGGCCGTGGGCAGGACCGGTGCCTCGTGCGGGACCGTCGTACGCAGCAGCAGTCGGCGCACCGGCCCCAGGGCCACGACGTGCGCCGCGACCCGGAACCCCGTGCCCGGTTCGTCGACCGCGCTCAGCCAGTCGAAGTACGTGCAGCCCAGCCGGTCCCGCGCGGTCTCCAGGGCAGAGATCCAGAACGCCGGAGGCACGTCCACGGTCAGGACGTCGTACGACTCCTCGGCCGTGGCCTCGGCGCCGAAGAGTTCCTCGGCACCCGCGGGCAGCCAACCGACCTCGGTCATCGCTCCTCCCCCGCGTCGGGGACCGGCGGTCGCACCAGGCCGCTCTGCAGCGCGGTCGCCGACGGCCGGGGCGGGGTGCCGTACCGCTCCGCCAGCGATTCCCGGGCGATCTTCTCCTGGAGCTTGAGGATCCCCTGGAGCAGCGCCTCGGGGCGCGGCGGGCAGCCGGGAACGTAGACGTCGACCGGGATGATCTGGTCGACGCCCTTCGTCACGGAGTACGAGTCCCAGTAGGGGCCACCGCAGTTGGAGCAGGCGCCGAAGGAGATGACGTACTTCGGCTCGGGCATCTGCTCGTACAGGCGCTTGACGGCCGGCGCCATCTTGTCGGTCACCGTGCCCGACACCACCATCAGGTCGGCCTGGCGGGGCCCGGGGGCGAAGGGGATGACGCCGAGCCGGATGAAGTCGTGGCGGGCCATCGACGCGGCGATGAACTCGATCGCGCAGCAGGCGAGGCCGAAGTTGAAGACCCACAGGGAATAGCGGCGGCCCCAGTTCAGGACGACCTTCATCGGCTCGGGGGCGAGGCGGGCGAGCGGTCCCAGCCTCTTGGGCTCCGGGAGCAGCACGGGCTCGGAGGGATTCACGTCCATGACAGGACGCCCTTCTTGTATGCGTACAGCAGCCCCACGGCCAGGAAGCCGAGGAAGATGAACATCTCGACGAGGGTGGTCGCGCCGTAGCCGGGCTCGGCGAAGACCGTCGCCCAGGGGAAGAGGAAGATCGAGTCGACCGCGAAGATGACGTAGAGGAACGCGTAGACGTAGTAGCGGACCTGGGTGTGCGCCCAGCCCTCGCCGACGGGGTCGACACCGCATTCGTACGTCAGCAGCTTCTCGGGCGTCGGGACCACGGGTCTCAGCAGGCGCCCCGCCCCGAAGGCGACCGCGACGAAGAGCACGCCGACGACGGCGAGCAGTCCGACGACCGAGTAGGACTGGAAATAGTCGGCGGCGAGCCCGACGGTCGCATCGGCGACGGTCGCGTCGCCGGTGGTCACGTCGCCGACGGTCGGTTCCGGCACGTCCGTCCCTCGCTCCCTGTCCTGAACGCTGCTGTTCGACGGTCTGTACGCACGGGAGTCTAGGGCCTGATAAAGACACGGTAAGCAGTCCGTCGCGCGTTGGGCAGCGGGGGTGGGGTTTTCCTCAGTGGTTCCCGGCGGTCCACCTCATGGCGCGGAGCCCTGCCGCACGGCACGCTGACTCGTATGACCGAACGCCTCGCGACAGCGACCCCCGCCGGGACCACCGGCGCAGCGACCGGCGACCGCCCGCCACCGGCCCGTTTCGCCTTCGACCGGCACACCTGGAAGGAGATCGCCCACCTGTTGGCGAATCTCCCGGCGTCGCTGCTCGGGTTCGTCTATGTCGTGACGACGCTGTTCGTCGGCATAGGACTGACGGTGACCGTGATCGGGTTGCCGCTGCTGGCCGCCGGGCTGCTGGGCGCGCGGCAGTTGGGCAAGCTGGAGCGGGCGCGGGCCCGGGCTCTGCTCGGCGTGCGGGTGGAGGAGCCGAGCCGGCTGCCGTTGCGGCGCGGGAGCGGATTCCTCCCGCGGTTGTGGATGGCGTTGAAGGACCCGGTGGGCTGGCGCACGGTCCTGTACGACTTCATCCGGCTGCCCTGGGGTGTCCTCACCTTCGTCGTCACTCTGACGTCGCTGTTCGTGCTGTGGCCGGTGCTGCCGTTCATCGCGCGCGGCCTCGCCAACGCCGACCGCGCGATGGTGCGCGGGCTGTTGTCCCCCTCCGACGAGCTGGAGCAGCGGATCGCCGAGCTGGAGTCGGACCGGGGGGTCGTGGTCGACACGGCCGCCGCCGACCTGCGGCGCATCGAGCGCGACCTGCACGACGGGGCACAGGCCCGCCTGGTCAACCTCGCCATGGGGCTGGGCCTGGCCAAGGAGAAGCTGCTGGAGGATCCCGACGCGGCGGCGGCCATGGTCGACGAGGCGCACGGCGAGGTGAAGCTGGCCCTGCAGGAGCTGCGGGACCTGGCTCGCGGCATCCATCCCGCCGTGCTGACCGACCGCGGCCTGGACGCGGCGCTCTCCTCGGTCGCCTCCCGCTGCACCGTGCCGGTCAAGGTGACCGTCGACCTGACGGAGCGCCCCGCGGCGGCCATCGAGGGCATCGCCTACTTCACCGTCTCGGAGCTGCTCCAGAACATCAGCAAGCACAGCGGCGCCAGGTCCGCCTCCGTGGAGGTGTGGCGGTCCTCGGACCGGCTCCTCATACAGGTGGAGGACGACGGTCGCGGGGGCGCGCGTCTCGACGGTGGTACGGGGATGAAGGGCCTCGCCGACCGGCTGAGCGCCGTCGACGGCCTGTTCGTCGTCGACTCGCCGGAGGGAGGCCCGACGGCGATCACGGCGGAACTGCCGTGGCGGGACCGTACGGCCGCCGATGCCACGCCCGGCGTGGGGTGACGGGCACGGGGTGCGGAGGAACCCGGGCCGGGGCAGACCACGCGGCTCGGGCAGCCCGTGCAGGCGGCGCTCCCGGGGCAATCCGTGCACCCGCGCAGGCCGCGCACCCGCGCAGGCCGCGTGGCTCGGTGGCCCATGCGGCTCGTGACTCATGGCTGCTCGCCTGACTCATTGCAGCTCGCCTGACCCATGCTGCGCAGATGACTCATGCTGCTCGAGTGACTGACAGTGCTCGAGTGACTCCCGCGCACAACTCCCGCCCCCGTCGCCTCCACCGCCCCGAGGTAGGGAAAACCCCCCTGCCAAGACGCCGACGGGCTCCATGGCCGGTGGGCACGCGGTCGAGGAGGGTGGAGTTACGACAGCACAGCCGTAGGACGAGGAGAAGGACAGCGCCGATGGCCACGGAATACGGACAGAGTTACGGGCTCGGAAGCGGGCCCGGCCTCCCCGGGGACGCCGGGGCACGACACCACCGGCTGCCGGCGGGGTTGCGCGCGCCGTTCGAGGCGCGCAGCTGGCGTGAGTTCGGATACGTACTGCTGAGCCTGCCGATCGGCATCCTGCTCTTCACCTACGCCGTCACGATGGTGTCGCTGGGGGCGGGGCTGCTGGTGACGTTCCTGGGTGTCCCGGTGCTGGCGGCGGCACTCGCCGGCTGCCGGGGCTTCGGGACTCTGGAGCGGGCGCGGGCCCGGTCCCTGCTCGGACTCCGGGTGGCCGACCCGGAGCCACTGCGGGTGAAGAAGCAGGGCGTGATGGGCTGGATGGGCGCCGTGCTCAAGAGCGGCACCTCCTGGCGGAGCCTGTTGTTCGCGGTACTGCAGTTCCCGTGGTCGGTGTTCTCGTTCGTCGTCGCCGTGAACTTCTGGGTCCTCGGGTGGGCGATGCTGACGTACCCGCTGTGGTTCTGGGTCTTCCCGATGTACGCCGGGCAGGACGGAATGCAGCTGTACGGCGACGAGACGCACCGCGTCTACCTGGACAACCCCTTCGAGATCACCGTGACCGCGCTGGTCGGCCTGTTGTTCACGCTGGCGACGCCGTGGATAGTCCGGGCGCTGACGACGGTCGACCGGGTGATGGTGCACGGGCTGCTCGGACCGTCGCGGCTGGCGACGCGGGTCGTGGAGCTGGAGTCGGACCGGGGGGTCGTGGTCGACACGGCCGCCGCCGACCTGCGGCGCATCGAGCGCGACCTGCACGACGGGGCGCAAGCCCGCCTGGTCAGCCTCGCCATGGATCTGGGGCTGGCGAAGGAGAAGCTGAGGGAGGATCCGCAGGCGGCGGCGCGCATGGTGGACGAGGCGCACGGCGAGGTGAAGACCGCGCTCCAGGAACTGCGGGACCTCGCTCGGGGCATCCACCCCGCGGTCCTGACCGACCGGGGCCTGGACGCGGCACTGTCGGCGGTCGCCTCGCGTTGCACCGTGCCGGTGCGGGTGGAGGTCGACCTGGCGGAGCGGCCGGCGTCGGCGATCGAGGGAATCGCGTACTTCACGGTGTCGGAGCTGCTGCAGAACATCAGCAAGCACGCGCGGGCCACGTCGGCCGCCGTGGAGGTCTGGCGGGTGGAGAACCGGCTGATGCTCCAGGTCGTGGACAATGGCGTGGGCGGGGCGGACGTCTCCGCCGGCTCGGGTCTGGCAGGACTGGCGGAGCGGCTCGACGCGGTGGACGGAATCCTCGTGGTGGACTCGCCGGCCGGTGGACCGACGCGGGTGACGGCGGAGCTGCCGTGGCGGACCGAGCCGGCCACGAGGTGAGTCCCCACGTGCCACGCGCCACGGCGCCTCGCGCGCACCACGGCGCCTCCCGCGCGGCGCGTCACGGTGCCACGTGGCACCGTGACGCGCGGTGACGTGACGCACGGTGACGTGACGCGCGGTGACGTGACGCGTGTCCTGTAGCGCGGGATCTGTGCCCTGGCGTGTCCCGTAATGCGCGCCGCGCCGTGCCGTGCCCGTAGGCCGCCCCTCCTCCCCCGGGCTCTCCCCGGGAGCCCCGGGCCCGGACGGCGCCTCTCGGCGTCACTCATCACGACGCGACGTGACGCAGCGTGAACGAAACCGGCCGTCGAGCGGCCGAACCGGCCCTGAGTCCTCGCTCATTCCCTGCTCTTCCCGTTGCCCGCACGCGTTCGGCCCCCGATGCTGGAATGCTGGACCCGTCGCACGGACGGTTCGTGGACGCGGCGTGGGCCGCGCGAGCCGTGCGGTGGACGGGCTGTGGGGGGCCGAAGATCGTGGAGGACAGGGTGCGGGTGGTCATCGCCGAGGATTCAGTGCTGCTCCGAGAGGGGCTGACCCGGTTGCTGACCGACCGGGGGCACGAGGTCGTGGCCGGTGTCGGCGACGGCGAGGCACTGATCAAGACCATCACCGAGCTGGACGCGCAGGGCGAGTTGCCGGACGTCGTCGTGGCGGACGTACGGATGCCACCGACGCACACCGACGAGGGCGTGCGGGCCTCGGTGCAGCTGCGCAAGGCGCACCCCGGTCTCGGCGTACTGGTGCTGTCCCAGTACGTGGAGGAGCGCTACGCCACGGAACTGCTGGCCGGTTCCAGTCGCGGTGTCGGTTATCTGCTCAAGGACCGGGTGGCCGAGGTACGGGAGTTCGTGGACGCGGTGGTGCGCGTGGCGCAGGGCGGTACGGCCCTGGACCCGGAGGTGGTCGCGCAGTTGCTGGGCCGCAGCCGCAAGCAGGACGTGCTCGCCGGGCTCACCCCCCGTGAGCGGGAGGTCCTGGGGCTCATGGCGGAGGGCCGGACGAACTCCGCCATCGCCAGGCAGCTCGTCGTCAGCGACGGAGCCGTCGAGAAGCACGTCAGCAACATCTTCCTGAAACTGGGGCTGTCCCCGAGCGACGGTGATCACCGGCGGGTGCTGGCCGTACTCACCTATCTCAATTCCTGACTCGTTTCCCGACTCACCTCCTCACCTACCTCCTGCCTCACCTCCTCACCTACCTCCTGCTTCATCTCCTGGCCCCTCTCCTGACCCATCCGTCGCCCTCCGTCTCAGTCACTGGCACGTTCGTCTCGGTTCCTGGCGTCGGCGGCCCGCCCCCCGAAGAACGGCCGGGCCCGGCGGCCCGGTTTCTCATCCGAACGAATGAGAAACCGACGGGCGGCCAGGGTGCGTCCTCACGAGCGTCGGGGGGCGCGGAAACCCTGCGACACCAAGGCGGCGGGCCGTCTCGAAGTCGTGTCCATCATGCGAATGTCCACCGGAAGTCAACCCCCACGGACGTAGGGTTGATCCCGGGATGGTCGGTGGAAACCAGTCCCCGGACAGCCGCCTCGAGGGAGGTCCAGTTCAGTGACCAGCCAGGTCAGCAGCGCAGCGGAGCAGGCCGACGGAAGCGTCGTGGGAGAGCAGCGCAAACCGGTCGGCGCGAAGGACGTCCGACGGCTGGACCGGGTCATCATCCGGTTCGCGGGGGACTCGGGTGACGGAATGCAGCTCACCGGCGACCGTTTCACCTCGGAGACCGCGTCCTTCGGCAACGACCTCTCGACGCTGCCGAACTTCCCGGCGGAGATCCGGGCACCCGCCGGCACGCTGCCGGGGGTCTCGTCCTTCCAGCTGCACTTTGCCGACCACGACATCCTCACCCCGGGCGACGCCCCCAACGTCCTGGTCGCGATGAACCCGGCCGCGCTCAAGGCGAACATCGACGACATGCCGCGCGGGGCGGAGATCATCGTCAACACGGACGAGTTCACCAAGCGGGCGATGCAGAAGGTCGGCTACGAGACCTCCCCCCTGGAGGACGGTTCCCTCGACGGCTACCACCTGCATCCGGTGCCGCTGACCACTCTGACCGTCGAGGCCCTCAAGGAGTTCGACCTCAGCCGCAAGGAGGCCGAGCGCAGCAAGAACATGTTCGCGCTCGGGCTGCTGAGCTGGATGTACCACCGGCCCACCGAGGGCACGGAGAAGTTCCTGAAGTCGAAGTTCGCGAAGAAGCCCGACATCGCCGCGGCGAACATCGCGGCCTACCGGGCGGGCTGGAACTTCGGTGAGACGACCGAGGACTTCGCGGTCTCCTACGAGGTGGCGCCGGCGACGAAGGCGTTCCCGCCCGGCGTGTACCGCAACATCTCCGGGAACCTGGCCCTGGCCTACGGTCTGATCGCCGCCTCCCGCCAGGCCGACCTGCCGCTCTTCCTCGGCTCGTACCCCATCACCCCGGCCTCGGACATCCTGCACGAGCTCAGCAGGCACAAGAACTTCGGGGTGCGCACCTTCCAGGCCGAGGACGAGATCGCGGGCATCGGCGCGGCGCTCGGCGCGGCGTTCGGCGGCTCGCTGGCGGTGACCACGACGAGTGGCCCCGGTGTGGCGCTCAAGAGCGAGACCATCGGACTGGCCGTCTCGCTGGAGCTGCCGCTGCTGATCGTGGACATCCAGCGCGGCGGGCCGTCCACCGGCCTGCCGACCAAGACCGAGCAGGCCGACCTGCTGCAGGCGATGTACGGGCGCAACGGCGAGGCACCGGTCCCGGTCGTCGCCCCGCGCACCCCGGCGGACTGCTTCGACGCCGCCCTGGAGGCGGCGCGGATCGCGCTGGCCTACCGCACCCCGGTCTTCCTCCTCTCGGACGGCTACCTGGCCAACGGCAGCGAGCCGTGGCGGATCCCGGAGACCGACGAACTGCCCGACCTGACCCCGCAGTTCGCCCAGGGGCCCAACCACACCCTGGACGACGGCACCGAGGTGTTCTGGCCCTACAAGCGCGACCCGCAGACGCTCGCCCGCCCCTGGGCCGTGCCGGGCACGCCCGGGCTGGAGCACCGGATCGGCGGCATCGAGAAGCAGGACGGCACGGGGAACATCTCCTACGACCCGGCCAACCACGACTTCATGGTCCGCACCCGCCAGGCCAAGATCGACGGCATCGACGTCCCCGACCTGGAGGTCGACGACCCGGACGGGGCGCGCACGCTGGTCCTGGGCTGGGGCTCGACGTACGGGCCGGTCACCGCGGCCGTGCGGCGGCTGCGTGCGGCCGGCGAGTCGATCGCGCAGGCGCATCTGCGCCACCTGAACCCGTTCCCGCACAATCTCGGCACGGTGCTCAAGACGTACGACAAGGTGGTGGTCCCCGAGATGAACCTCGGGCAGCTCGCCACGCTCATCCGGGCGAGGTTCCTGGTAGACGCCCGCTCGTACAACCAGGTCAACGGCATGCCGTTCAAGGCGGAGCAGCTCGCCACGGCGCTGAAGGAGGCCATCGATGACTGACGCCAACGCGCTGCTCCAGCTCGTCCCCAAGGCCGAGGCCAAGCAGTCCATGAAGGACTTCAAGTCGGACCAGGAAGTGCGCTGGTGCCCCGGCTGCGGCGACTACGCCATCCTCGCCGCCGTGCAGGGCTTCATGCCCCAGCTCGGCCTGGCGAAGGAGAACATCGTCTTCGTCTCGGGTATCGGCTGCTCCTCCCGCTTCCCGTACTACATGAACACGTACGGGATGCACTCCATCCACGGCCGCGCCCCCGCCATCGCCACCGGGCTCGCCACCTCCCGCCGCGACCTGTCCGTCTGGGTCGTCACCGGCGACGGTGACGCGCTCTCCATCGGCGGCAACCACCTCATCCACGCCCTGCGCCGCAACGTCAACCTCAAGATCCTGCTGTTCAACAACCGGATCTACGGGCTGACCAAGGGCCAGTACTCCCCCACCTCGGAGATCGGGAAGATCACCAAGTCGACCCCGATGGGGTCGCTGGACGCACCCTTCAACCCGGTCTCCCTGGCCATCGGCGCGGAGGCGTCCTTCGTCGCCCGGACCGTCGACTCCGACCGCAAGCACCTCACCGAGGTCCTGCGCCAGGCGGCCGAGCACCCGGGCACGGCCCTGATCGAGATCTACCAGAACTGCAACATCTTCAACGACGGCGCCTTCGACGCCCTCAAGGACCGGGAGCAGGCCGAGGAGGCGGTGATCCGCCTGGAGCACGGGCAGCCGATCCGGTTCGGTGCCGACGGGGCCAGAGGCGTCGTTCGCGACCGGGAGACCGGCGACCTCAAGGTCGTCGACGTCACCCCGGACAACGAGGCGGACGTCCTGGTCCACGACGCGCGCTCCGCGTCGCCGACCACCGCCTTCGCCTTGTCCCGTCTCGCGGACCCCGACACGCTGCACCACACTCCGATCGGTGTCCTGCGCGCCGTCGAACGGCCGGTCTACGACACGCTCATGTCCGACCAGCTCGACACCGCCGTCGAGAGGGACGGCAAGGGCGACCTCGCCGCGCTGCTGGCCGGCGGCGACACCTGGACGGTCGTCGGCTGAGAACGGCGGTACGCGACGGTCTCACGAGGCCCGGGCCAAGGCGCCCGGGCCTCTTCGCATGCGTCGCCTCACGTCACTTCACGTCGCTCCTCTTCACGTCACTTCACGCCGCTCCTCTTCGCGGCGCTCCTGCCCGGGCATGGCAGGGTAAGTAACTTACTTCAAAGTGGGTACTTTCTCGCAGTTAGCGCTTCTTTTAGGGTTAGTGACATCGGACCCCCACAAGGAGCACTGAAAACATGAGCATCGTCGTCACGGGAGCCACCGGACACCTCGGCCGTCACGTCGTACGGCAGCTGCTGGAGAAGGTGCCGGCCGACCAGGTCACCGCGGTCGTCCGGGACCGGGCCAGGGCCGCCGACCTCGCCGCACTCGGGGTCCGGCTCGCGGTAGCCGACTACAACGCCCCCGAGACCTTCGACGGCCTGTTCGCGGCCGGCGACCGGGTGCTGCTGATCTCCGGCAACGAGTTCGACAAGGGCCGCGTCCAGCAGCACACGGTCGTGATCGACGCGGCCGGGAAGGCCGGCGTCGCCCTGCTCGCCTACACCAGCGCCCCCAGCAGCCTCAAGGCCGCGCTCGCCGACGACCACCGCGCCACCGAGGACGTACTGGTCGGCTCGGGTGTGCCGTACACGCTGCTGCGCAACGGCTGGTACCACGAGAACTACACCGAGCGGCTCGCTCCGGTTCTTGAGCACGGAGCCGTCGTGCAGGCGGCCGGCGAGGGCCGGATCTCCTCCGCCTCCCGCGCCGACTACGCGGCCGCCGCCGTCGCCGTACTGACCGGCGAGGGCCACGAGAACACGGCGTACGAGCTGGGCGGCGACGAGGCGTGGAGCTTCGCCGAGTACGCCGCCGAGCTGAGCCGGCAGACCGGCAAGGAGATCGTCTACACCCCCGTCTCCACCGAGGCGTACACCGGCATCCTCGCCGGCGCCGGGGTGCCCGAGCCGCTGGCCGCGGTCCTCGCGGGCGTGGACGCCGGCATCGAGAAGGGCGAGCTGGTCGTCTCCACCGGCGACCTGTCCCGCCTGGCCGGCCGGCCGACCACGCCGCTCGCCGAGGCGATCGCCGCCGCGCTCAAGGACTGAGTCCCGCCCCGCCTGTCATGACCGTATGCCGATACGGGCATGACAGGCGGTCGGGTCCGGCGCTACCTTCGTCCTGGCATGCGTCCGCCGTCCCGGCATGCCGTACGCGAGAAGGAGGTGCCCGCGGTGGCAGGGTCGTCGAGGAGCGAGCAGCGAATAGGCCTGCTGAACGGGTTCGCCGCGTACGGGATGTGGGGGCTCGTGCCGCTGTTCTGGCCGTTGCTGAAGCCCTCCGGGGCCGGAGAGATCCTGGCCCACCGGATGGTGTGGTCCCTCGTCCTGGTCGCCGTCGCCCTGCTCGTCGTACGGCGCTGGGCCTGGGCCGGCGAGTTGCTGCGGCAGCCCCGGAAGCTCGGCCTGGTCACCGTGGCCGCCGCCGTCATCACGGTCAACTGGGGGGTCTACATCTGGGCCGTGAACAGCGGACACGTGGTCGAGGCCTCGCTCGGGTACTTCATCAACCCGCTGGTCACCATCGCGATGGGCGTGCTGCTACTCAAGGAACGGCTGCGTCCCGTGCAGTGGGCGGCGGTCGGCACCGGCTTCGCGGCCGTGCTCGTCCTCACCGTCGGGTACGGCCAGCCGCCGTGGATCTCCCTCTGCCTCGCCTTCTCCTTCGCCACGTACGGCCTGGTCAAGAAGAAGGTCAACCTCGGCGGCGTCGAGTCGCTGGCCGCCGAGACGGCGATCCAGTTCCTGCCCGCGCTCGGCTATCTGCTGTGGCTGGGCGCGCACGGCGACTCCACCTTCACCACCGAGGGCGCCGGACACGCGACCCTGCTCGCCGCGACCGGTGTGGTCACCGCGATCCCCCTGGTCTGTTTCGGCGCGGCGGCGATCCGCGTGCCGCTGTCCACCCTGGGGCTGCTGCAGTACCTGGCCCCGGTCTTCCAGTTCCTGCTCGGCATCCTCTACTTCGGGGAGGCCATGCCGCCCGAGCGCTGGGCCGGTTTCGCCCTGGTCTGGCTGGCGCTCACGCTGCTCACCTGGGACGCCCTGCGCACGGCCCGCCGGACCGCCCGGGCCCTCAGGACGCAGCTCGACCGGGCGGGCGCCGACGTACCGCCGGGCAGCGGGAGCCTCCCGCGCGAGTCGCGGACCGTCGCCTCCGGAGTGCCGCTCCCGGAGCAGGCAGGCCCCGAACAGCTCGACGCCCCGGCGAGGAGGCCGTAACGGCAAGGCCGCGGCGTCCGCCCCCCTCCTCATGCGCGCGGGGAGGAGGACGCCTGGCTTCCGATATGCGCAAAGCCGTGGCCGAATAGCGGTCTTGACGGCGAGTCAGTTCCGGCCACACCATCCAGGCACCCCATTCACTGCGGAGTCCCTTCCCCGGGGACTCCCTAGGAATTCGGAGCCCCCCACATGAAGCTCCCCGTTTACGGGCGTGCGCTGGCGGCCGGTGCCGTCGCGGTCACCACACTGGTGGCCGGCGGAACCGTCGTCGGCGCGGCGTCCGCCTCCGAGCGCGCCGCGTCGGCCTCGGAACACGCGGCCGTCGCCGCCGCACCCGACGTACCACTGGCCAACGTCAAGGCCCACCTGACGCAGCTCCAGGCGATCGCCACGGCGAACGGCGGCAACCGCGCGCACGGCCGGCCCGGCTACCAGGCCTCGCTCGACTACGTGAAGTCCAAGCTGGACGCGGCCGGGTTCACCACCACCGTCCAGCGGTTCACCGCCTCCGGGCGTACCGGCTACAACCTGATAGCCGACTGGCCCGGCGGCGACGCGAACCAGGTTGTCATGGCCGGGTCACATCTGGACAGCGTCTCCTCCGGTCCCGGCATCAACGACAACGGCTCCGGTTCGGCAGCCGTCCTGGAGACCGCGCTCACCGTCGCCCGGTCCGGCCACCAGCCCACCAAGCACCTGCGTTTCGCCTGGTGGGGCGCCGAGGAGCTGGGTCTGGTCGGTTCCCGCTACTACGTCAACAGCCTCTCCTCCGCCAACCGGGCGAAGATCAGCGGCTACCTGAACTTCGACATGATCGGCTCGCCCAACCCCGGCTACTTCGTCTATGACGACGACCCGACGATCGAGAGGACCTTCCAGGACTACTTCGCCGGCCTCGGCATCTCCACGGAGATCGAGACCGAGGGTGACGGCCGCTCCGACCACGCGCCCTTCAAGAACGCCGGCGTCCCCGTGGGCGGCCTCTTCAGCGGCGCGGACTACCGCAAGACGTCCGCCCAGGCGGCCAAGTGGGGCGGCACCGTGGGCCAGCCGTTCGACCGCTGCTACCACTCGTCCTGCGACACGACCGCCAACATCAACGACACGGCGCTGAACCGCAACAGCGACGCCATCGCGTACGCGATGTGGGAACTGTCGGAGTAGGGCCGCCGCCCTCCGGGCCCCGCGGTACCCGCCGCTCAGCCGGCCTGAGCGCGGACGCGTTCGGTGAGGCGTCCCATGCGGGTGCGCGCGGACTCCAGTTGCCCGGTGTCCTGTGCGGCGGGGCCTTCCTCGGCGGCGAGCTCGCCCCACAGGCCGACCAGGTCGTGCCCCAGCTCCAGACCCCGTGCCGGGTCGCGCACGGCACGCCAGGCGGTGGCCGCGCTCTGGACGTTGCCGTACGCGGCCTCCGCGTCACCCGCCTGGCGGTGGATCCGGGCCAGGTCCAGGGCGAGGCCGAAGGCGCGGTCCGGGTCACCCGACAAGTAGGCGATGTACGCCGTGAGCTCGCGGAGCCGGAGTACCTCCGGGTGCTCCGGCCCCAGCGTTCGCGAGGCCTCCAGCACCGTCTGCTCCGCCCACCGCGCTGCCTCCTCCGTACGCCCCTCCCTGACTGCCTCGTTGACACGGGCCGTCGGCCCCGCGAGCAGTGCGGGGGCGGCGGTGTCACCGGGAGCGGTGAGCGGTGCGTCGCCGAGCACCGCCTCGGCCACGGCGTCGAAGCCGCGGACGGGGGCGGGGGCGGGCTTGGGGTCCGGTTCCCGGCCGTCGGCCGGCTCGGGGAGAGGGGCCGGCTTGGAGGCACGGATCGGCTCGGGGGCGGTGACCGGCCCAGGGCTGGTGGCCGTCCCGGGGACGGTGACCGGCCCAAGGCCGGTGGTCGGCTCAAGGCCGGTGGTCGGCCCAAGGCCGGTGGTCGGCCTACCCCCAGTGGTCGGCCCAAGCCCGGTGACCGGCCCAGGCCCCGTCACCAACCCGGTCCCGGTGGCCGGTGCGGATGTGGGGGCCGGCGCGGGACCGGTGGGGACGGTCGTGGGGGCGCCGTCCATCCGTGGCGGCGGCCCGAACACGCCCGTCGGGGGCGCCACCGTGCCCGGCGCCGCGCCCGCGGCCGGTTCCGGCAGCGCCCGCAGCGTGGACGCCGGCGCCGATCCCGCCGATCCGCCGCCCGGTGCCCGCCGCGGCTCGGGCGCCGGCGTGGGGCGGGACGTCGGGGCACTGCTGCGCACCGGCTGCCCCAGGACACGCGCGGGGCGGTCCCGCCGTACGGCGTCCTCCCCCTCGGGAGCCGTCGGCACCGGCTCCGCGGCGAGGTGGCTGGAGCCGTCCGGGTCGACCCGGAGCGGGACGGCGTAACCGAGACGCTCGTCGTGGATCGTGGCGCGGACCGGGTGGCCGACGGCGAGGGCGAGCCGGTGGAGACGGTTCAGGACCGCGTTCTGGATCTCCTCGCCGGGAGCCGCGACGACCAGCGAACCGTCGACCGAGGCGCTGCGCGCACCGGATCCGGCGTCCGGCACACGGACGTCGATCGGCGTCGCCACGGGGGCGGGCGAGCGCTCGGCGCGCTCGTGGCCCCGCTGCTTGTCGCGGCCGAGTCGAGACATCGTTCCCCCACTCATCGGCGGCTTCCGGCGGTTTCGGTTCCCGCACCGTCCAGAGCCTGTCATGCCTGTCGTACACCTGTAGTCGAGTCTCGCCGCTCGCCCGCGATTCTCGCGTCACCGGGGTGTCACAGGCTCGTTCCAGGAGGTCACGCCCGTGTCGGTGGTCGGTGCCTGGCGCGGGCGCGGCAATCCGATGGCAGACTGCATGCAGATGCATATAATGCATGTGCCGGTATTCGCGCACGACAACCGCTCTGGGGGTTCTCATGACCCGCCGTTTCCTCTTCCTGCTGGGCAGCAGCCGCCCCGACGGCAACACCGAACTGCTCGCCCGCCGTGCCGCCGAACAACTGCCCCCGGACGTCGAACAGCGGTGGATCGACCTGGCCGAGCATCCGCTGCCCGAGTTCCAGGACCTGCGGCACGACAGCGACCACCGGCGCCCCACGGAGGGCAACGCGGGCCTGCTGCTCGACGCCACGCTCGCCGCGACCGACCTCGTGATCGCCTCGCCGCTGTACTGGTACTCGCTGTCCGCCCCGGTCAAGCGCTACCTCGACCACTGGTCCGGCTGGCTGCGCACCCCCGGCGTCGACTTCAAGGCGACCCTGTCCGGCCGCACCCTGTGGGGCGTCACCGCGCTCGCGCACGAGGAGCGGGAGGTCGCCGACCCGCTGATCGGCAGCCTGAACAACTCGGCCGCCTACATGGGCATGCGCTTCGGCGGGGTCCTGCTCGGCAACGGCAGCAGGCCCGGTGACGTCCTGAGGGACACCGAGGCGCTGGCGCGCGCCAAGACCTTCTTCGCCGAACAGGCCCCGCTCGCCCGTTTCCCCTACGAGCGGACGGACGCCGCCGCACCTATGCCGTGAAGCCCTGCACTGTGACGTCCTCGCCGTGACGTCCTCGCCGTGAAGCCCTACGCCGTGATGTCCTTCGTCGTGAACCGCGCCCAGGCGGCCGAGCCGAACACCGCCGCGTAGAGGGCCTGGAGACCGAGGTTCTTCACCAGGTCGTCCCAGTAGACCGGTTCGCGCATCAGGTCGGCGAAGGACAGCCAGTAGTGCGAGAAGAAGTAGGGCTGGAGCGCGTCGAGTTGCGGGATCTGGTCGAGGATCTGGACGGTGATCAGCAGCCCGACCGTGGTCGCCATCGCCGCGATGCCGCTGCCGGTCAGGGTCGAGACGAACAGGCCGAGGGCGGCGACCCCGACGAGTGAGGCGGCGACGACCAGGGCGATCAGCAGCGCCCGCCCCAGGCCCTCGGCGTAGGTGATCCGGGTGCCGGAGATGGTGGTCAGGTCACCCACCGGGAAGAGCAGCGCCCCGACCGCGAGCGCCGAGACCGCGACCACCAGGGTGGCGACGAGGCAGAAGGTGATCACCGTCGTGTACTTGGTGAGCAGCAGCCGGGTACGGCCGGCCGGGGCGACCAGGAGGTAGCGGAGGGTGCCCGCAGCCGACTCGCCGGCGATCGCGTCGCCGGCGATGACACCGATGGCCATCGGCAGGAAGAAGGGCAAGGTCGCGGCCAGCGCGGTGAAGACCAGGAACAGGCCGTTGTTGCTGATCTGCGAGATGAACGGGGGCCCCTCACCTCCCCCGCCTCCCACGGACGACCCGTCGCTCGTCTCGATCCGCACGGCGATTCCGACCAGGACCGGTACCGCCGCCAGTACGCCCAGCAGGGCCAGGGTGCGCCAGCGCCGGAAGGTGACCAGCAGCTCGCTGCGGAGAAGCCCCAAGGACCACAGCGGGCTCGGGGCCCGCACCGCCGTCCTCTGCGCTGCGCCCCCCGGCACCTCGGCCTCCACCCCGCCAGCCTCCGACGCCCCAGCCTGCGAAGTCCCAGCCCGCGAAGCCTCAGCCCGCGACATCAAAGCCCTCCCCGGTCAGCGCCACGAACGTGTCCTCCAGCGAGGCCCGTTCCACACCGAAGCCGCGGACCCGGACGCGCGCCGCGACCAGGGCGGCGTTCAGGTCGGCGAGGTCGCGGTCGGGTGGCTCCGCCGTCACCCTGTCCTCGGTGACGACCACGTCCCCCGCCCCCTGCTCCTTCAGCACCCGGGCCGCCTCCCCCGTGTCCGGCGTGGTCACCACCAGCCTGCCCCGCGCCCCGGCCGCCAGGTCGGCGACCGCGCCCTGGGTGATCAGCCGCCCCCGCGCCATCACCGCGGCGTGCGTGCACACCTGCTCGATCTCGTCCAGCAGGTGGGAGGAGAGGAAGACGGTGGTGCCGTCGGAGGCCAGTTCGCGCACGAGCGTGCGGATCTCGCGCATGCCCTGGGGGTCGAGTCCGTTGGTGGGCTCGTCCAGGACGAGCAGGCGGCGCGGCTGGAGCAGTGCCGCGGCGAGGCCGAGCCGCTGCTTCATGCCGAGCGAGTACGCCTTCGCCTTCTTGCCGGCGGCAGCCGTGAGGCCCACCCGCTCCAGCGCCGCCGCGACGCGCGCGCGTCGGGTACGCGGGTCGGCGGTCGGGTCGGCGGCGTCGTAGCGCAGGAGGTTGTCGCGGCCGGAGAGGAAGCCGTACAGAGCCGGTCCCTCGATGAGGGCACCGACCTGGGGCAGTACGGCGCGGGCGGCACGCGGCACGGGCCGGCCCAGCACCCGCGCGGTGCCCGCGGTCGGCTCGATCAGGCCCATCAGCATACGGATGGTGGTCGTCTTGCCGGAGCCGTTGGGGCCGAGGAAGCCGAAGACGCTGCCCGCCGGGACGGCCAGGTCCAGGCCGTCGACGGCGAGCTGTCCGCCGCGGTAGCGCTTGGTGAGCCCACGGGTGGCGATGACGGCGTCCTCCGCGCCTCCCTGAACCGGGCGCTCCGGCTCCGTGGCGGACGGTTCTGCCATCGGCTCCCTCTCCTCGTCGTCGTACGGGACGGACCCCGCCTACTGTGCGGCGTCGGCCGCCTTCACCAGCGCGTCCTTGGTGACCGCGCCGGCGTAGACCTTGCCGTCGTCCGTGATCAGGGCGTTGACCAGGCGGGTCTTGAAGACCGTGCCCGAGCCGAAGTCGCCCTTGACCTGGTCGCCGAGCGAGCCGAGGAAGCCGCCGAGGTCGCCGCCCGCCGAGGCCGTGGGCAGGCCCTGGCCGCCGGTGTCGAAGGTGGCGATCGAGTTCCAGCCCTCGCCTATGACCTCGAGGCCGCCCATCTGCTGGGCGAGGCCGTCCTCGGCCGCCCGCCCGTGCTCCGGCGCCTTCGCCGCCTCGTCGCCCTCGGTGACCTTCGCCCCCGCGGGCGGGGTGAAGTCGAACGTCGACGCGTCCGGCCTGGCGAAGGTGACCTGGGTGAAGCCCGCGTCCACGACGGCGGCGCCGCCGCTGGACGGGGTCAGCGTGAACTTCAGCGGCATACCGGTTTGGGCGTCCACCGCCACAGTGACAGCGCCGACCGTGGACCCGTCCTGCTTCGGCTTGACGACCAGACGGTACGCGTCCCGGCCGGCCACCTGCGCGGTGCCGTCGACCGTGACGGAGGTGGTGTCGTCGACCGCCTTGAGGGCCTGGTCGGTGAGGTCCTTCGGGGTGGCCGGCACCTCCTTCGCCCGCTGCTCGGGGCTGCCGGACGCGGTGGAGTGGTAGACCTCGTTGGACTTGCTGTCGTAGCCCCAGACGTCCTTGCCGTCGTGGATCAGGCTGTACTCGGCGGCGTTCTCCAGCAGCGACAGCTTCTGCCGGTCGGGGCCGTCGGCGGCGACCCGCAGCGTGTGGGTGCCGGTCACCAGCTCGGTGAGCTTGGCCGACGGGTCGGCGGCGGAGCCCTGCTCGTCCCCGCCGGGGCCCGAACCCGGGCCGCCGGACATGCCGGACATCAGGCCGCTCTCCAGACCGCCGAGGTCCGGCAGCCCCAGGTCCGTGCTGATCTTGACCGTGCCGGACAACTGCTGGACGTCCGACGCGGCGATCTTCTCGATGAGCTGCTCCGCCGTGACCTTCGGAAGGTCGGGGTCCCCCGAGTCGGCGAGCGCGGGGACGAGCCCGATCGTCGCGGCCGCCACTCCCATCACCGCGACCGGGACGACGTACCGCGCAGCCCTGCGCCGTCCGGCCCTCAGGCCCTCGCCCTCCCCGGCGGTCGTGCTGTCATCGGAATCGATCGGTGCCATCTGTGCCCTACCTCCGTCGTCGGCGGCGGCTGTCTCGCGACCTCGCACTCATTCACCCGTGAGCCGCCATTCTCACCCGAATCGGTGAGGATTGGTGTTTTCCGTGGTGACCATCTGACCAAATCGGCCGAGCGGAAGCGTCAGACCCGGGGCTCAACTCCGCGTACTCCTGCGGGATGACACGGAGGGGCGCCGGTACCCCCGGCCCGTAGGGGTGGGGGTACGCCGTCCGGCACCGGGACGCGCCCACCCGCACAGTGAGACCCCGTGACGCGGGTCACGAGCAGCCGGCCTTCAGCCGACCCGACGCAGGCCCGGCAGTCATTCGGCCGGGCGCAGGCCCGGTACCCCGTCGGCCCGGTGCGGGCCCGCAACTCATTCGGCCGGGCGCAGGCCCGCTACTCATTCGGCCGGCGCAGGCCCGGTACTCAGCCGGCCCGGTGCACCACGGCGTCGCACAGCTCCACCAGCGCGGCCTTCGCCTCGCACTCCTTGAGCGGGGCCAGCGCCGCCCGGGCGTCCTTGGCGTACCGGACGGTGTCCCGCCGCGCCTGCTCCAGCGCGGGGTGGGCGCGCAGCAGCCGCAGCGCCTCCGCGTGCCGGGCGTCGTCACTGAGGTCGGAGTCCAGCAGCTCGCACAGGGCGACGTCCTCGGCCAGCCCCAGCCGGGCCGCCCGCTCGCGCAGCCGCAGCACCGGGAGGGTCGGGATGCCCTCGCGCAGGTCGGTCCCGGGCGTCTTCCCCGACTCGCTGGAGTCGGAGGCGATGTCCAGGACGTCGTCCGCGAGCTGGAAGGCGACGCCGAGGCGCTCGCCGTACTGGGTCAGCACGTCGACGACCGTCTCGTCGGCGCCGGACATCATCGCGCCGAACCGGCAGGAGACCGCCACCAGCGATCCCGTCTTGCCACCCAGCACGTCCAGGTAGTGGTCGACCGGGTCGCGCCCGTCCTGCGGGCCCGCCGTCTCCAGGATCTGGCCGGTGACCAGCCGCTCGAACGCGAGGGCCTGCACCCGGACCGCCTCGGGTCCGAGGTCGGCGAGGATCTGGGAGGCGCGGGCGAAGAGGAAGTCGCCGGTGAGGACCGCGACCGAGTTGCCCCAGCGGGTGTTCGCGCTGGGCACGCCGCGCCGCACGGCGGCCTCGTCCATCACGTCGTCGTGGTACAGCGTGGCGAGGTGGGTCAGCTCCACGACCACGGCCGAGGGCACGATCCCGGGAGCGTAGGGGTCGCCGAACTGGGACGCGAGCATCACCAGCAGTGGCCGGAACCGTTTGCCTCCGGCACGCACCAGGTGCTGGGCGGCCTCCGTGATGAAGGGCACCTCGCTTTTGGTTGCCTCAAGCAACCCTTCCTCGACAGCCACCAATCCGGCCTGGACATCGGCTTCCAGAGCCTGGTCCCGCACGCTCAGCCCGAACGGCCCGACGACGGTCACGAGGGGTCTCCTGTCTGCTGGTGTCTACTGGCGATTACCTGGCTTGTCGATAGGTCGCTGCCACCACTCGACTCAGCGTATCCGGTCACGTTTCGATCACCGCTAGCGCCCACCGTTACAGGCCGGTCGGTATCGGATCATGCGCGCTATGTTTTTGATCAGCCGATATGAGCAGATATTGATCGACACGGCCCGAGCGGCGTGACACGGGACACGGGTGGCCGAAAGCCGCCACCGAAGATCCCACCACCGCCCCCGACGGCCCGCACTCCGAGAACGTCACCCACTCGGCACTCGCACTCCTCTTCCCGCTCCGAACAGATGCCCGCACGGCGCGAGGAAACACCAACAGGGACGGGAAGGACACGACCGCGCGAGGCGCGGTCGACCGGGGCGGGTGCGGGACGCGAGGGGCGAGGAACCGGGCCGGACCGCCGACCGGCGCCAATCCCCCGCGGCGGCGGCCGGTTGACGACCAGTTGAGCCTAATGCCCGATTTGCCGTTCTTTTCGCGTCCAGTGACTTGACTCACGCCGTCCGCCCGCCGGCAGCTCCGCCCCAAGCTGTGCGGTCCCTTTGCCCCGCAAGCCAGTTGAGGCCGGGCGACCGAAAAGGATCAAGCACCCCAAACACCTCGGAACAAGGTCAACAGGAGCGTTGGGTGATTCCTGCACTTGTTTCGGACATCTTTTCTCGCATACCTTCCCGGCCTGTCGGGTGGACGCCGAATCCTGCCACCGCCCGGACGCACAGTCATCCACCAACAAACTCGCAGGCAGGAGCGGGGGACCCAGGTAAGTCGCCGCGCCGGTCACCACCGGAGCGGCTCGGGGTGAAGCCGTGCCCGTCAGGGCGCGGCCGGGCACCTCCCCGCCCGAACCCGACAGCTCACCTCGCAGGCGTAAGGAGAGGGACTCAACATGTCTGTCAACGGTCAGAACCGTCGCGCCCGGACCACCCGCATCGCCCGCAAGCTCGCCCTGGCCGGCACCGGCGCCGCCGTACTCGCCCTGCCGCTCATCGGCGCCACCGGCGCGTCCGCGGCCACCCCCGCCGCCCCGACCGCCGCCACGGCGACGACGTACCCGGACAACCTCGACGGCTGGATCCGCGAGTCGCTCGCCATCATGGCGCAGCACGGCATCCCCGGGTCGTACGAGGGCATCCACCGCAACATCATGCGGGAGTCGTCGGGCAACCCGCTCGCCATCAACAACTGGGACATCAACGCCGTCAACGGCACCCCGTCCAAGGGCCTGCTCCAGGTGATCGACCCGACCTTCCAGGCCTACCACGTGGAGGGCACCTCCTGGGACCCGTACGACCCGGTCGCCAACATCACCGCGGCCTGCAACTACGCGGCCGACCGGTACGGCTCGATGGACAACGTCTTCGGCGCGTACTGAGCCGTATCGACCCGTCCCGAGTCATGCTGATCCGTACCGAGCTGTAATGATCCGCACTGATCCGCACTGATTCGTACTGATTCGTACTAGGACGTTCCGAAGACACGCTCGAGGACGACGGCCACGCCGTCGTCCTCGTTCGTCAGGGTGACCTCGTCGGCCACCGCCTTGAGTTCCGGGTGGGCGTCGGCCATGGCGACGCCGCGGGCCGCCCAGTGGAACATGGGGATGTCGTTGGGCATGTCCCCGAAGGCGATGGTGTGGCGCCGGGACAGGCCCAGGTGCTCGGCGGCCAGCGCCAGGCCCGTCGCCTTGGTGATGCCGCACGGCTGGAGTTCCACCGTCCCCGGCCCCGACATCGTGACCGTCGCGAGGGAGCCGACCACCGTGCGGGCCGTCGCCGCCAGCTCGTCGTCGGTCAGATCGGGGTGGCGCAGCAGCACCTTGCTGATCGGCGCGCTCCACAGCTCGTCGCGCCGCTCGACCCGCACCGCCGGAAGCGTCGGGTGGGGCATCAGGTACCCCGGCTCGATCAGCGTCAGGCCGTCCACACCGTCCTGGTCGACCGCGGCGTACACCTGCCCCACCTCGGCCTCGATCTTGCCGAGCGCGGTCTCGGCCAGCTCCCGGTCCAGGGTGACCGACCACAGCATCCGGTGCGCGCCGGCGTCGTACACCTGCGCGCCCTGTCCGCACACCGCGAGCCCCGTGCAGCCGAGGCGGTCGAGCAGGGACCGCACCCTGGGCGCCGGCCGCCCGGTCACCACCAGATGCCGCGCACCGGCCTCGGCCGCCCGCGCCAGCGCGGCCAGCGACCGGTCGGAGACGGTGTCGTCGCCGCGGAGCAGCGTGCCGTCGAGGTCGGTGGCGACGAGTGAATACGCGGTGCGGTCCATGATCAGAGAATACGGACACCGCACCTGTCCGACTCACCCACGATCGCATCCGAGCGAGGACGCACGACTCCGCACGACAAGGCTCGAGGACAGCGCGAGGACCGCACGAACGTGTCCGAAACCTGGCAGATCATCGGCTAAAGCCGGTTGAAGGCCTGTGCACCGATTGGCAACAACATCCCCCGCTACCTACCCCGCGGGGCGGCCCCGGGGGTACCTTCCTGTTGTCCAGGGGGACTTGATCGGGGGGTCGGGTTGAACGGCGGACGTGTACGCGTGCTCAGGCCGCAGGAGCTGAGCGAGGGGGAGCGGGAGCACTGGCGCGAGCTGCGCGCCAGGTCGACGACGCCGCGCAACCCGTTCATGGAACCGGAGTTCACCGACGTCGTGGCCCGGGTACGGCCGCGGGCGCGGGTGGCGGTGCTGTACGACGGCGGTGAGGCGGCCGGTTTCCTGCCGCACGAACGCGGACCGCTCGGGCAGGGCCGGGCGATCGGGCTCGGGGTGTCGGACTGCCAGGGCGCGGTACTGCGCCCTGGTCTCGTTCCGGACATCCGCCAACTGCTGCGGGCCTGCTCCCTGTCGAGCTTCGCCTTCGACAACCTGGAGGCCGAGCAGGAGCTGTTCGTGCCGCACGCGGCCGAGGAGCACACCGCCTACGTCATCGACGTGGAGAAGGGGTACGAGGCGTACGAGAGCGTGCTGCGCGCCCAGTCGCCGAAGTTCCTGAAGACCACCCTCGCCAAGGAGCGCAGGCTCGGCCGCCAGGTCGGCGACGTGCGCTTCGTGTTCGACGAGCGCGAACCGGCCGCACTGCGCACGCTCATGGAGTGGAAGTCGGCGCAGTACCGCAGGACGGGCCGCCGGGACCGGTTCGCGCAGGAGTGGATCAGCCGGCTCGTCGCCCGGCTGGCCGAGACCCGGGCGCCGCAGTGCACCGGCACGCTGTCCGTGCTCTACGCCGGCGGCCGGCCGGTCGCCGCCCACTTCGGGCTGCGCTCGACGGCGGTCCTGGCGTGCTGGTTCCCGGCGTACGACCCGGGCTTCGCCAAGTACTCGCCGGGCCTGGTGCTGCACCTGCGGATGGCCGAGGCGGCCGCCACCGAGGGCATCGGCCTGCTGGACATGGGACGAGGGGCGGCGGAGTACAAGGACTCGCTGAAGACCGGCGAACTTCCGGTGTACGAGGGAGCGGCGACCCGCCCGGGGGCGGGGGCCGCGCTGCACTGGCTCGGCCGCGAACCGGCCCGCCGCGCGCACGGCTTCGTGCGCGCCCGGCCCCGGCTGGCCTCGTTGGCGGCACGGACGTTGAAGGGCGCGGCCCGGCTGCGCCGGTCATGAGGGGGCCTTGCGCGGCCCGGGGGCTTCGAGTGAGGGGGGTGGGCGCGTGTTCGGTGCGGCACGTTCGCGGCGGGAGACACAAGAAGAGATCGCACGGTTCCTGAGCATCGGCCCGGTGCAGGTCGCCGAGCTGGATCTCGACGCCGGGGCGAGAGGCCTCAGACCGGCGCCCGGCAGTCCGCCGGTGACGTACGGCGCGGTGTTCGTGCTGGTCAGGAGGGGCGGGCGGCCCGTCGGCACACTACTGGGGCAGGTACCGGAGGGAGCGGACCCGGCGGAGGTGCTGACGGGGCCGGCCAAGGAACTGCCGGAGGTGGCACCCCACGAGCCGGTGCGTGGGGCGGCCGCCGGAGCGCTCGGGCGGACGGCCGGTGACGCGGACGACGGGGCGGTCGGCGAGGCCGCCGGCGAGGCGGTGGCCGGGGTGCCGCCCGCCAGTGTGGTGGTCGCCACCCGGGAGCGCGCCGGCCTGCTCGCCCGCGCGCTGGACTCGCTGCTGTCGCAGGACCACCCGGACTACGAGATCGTCGTCGTGGACAACGCGCCCGTGACCCGGGAGACCCGGGACCTGGTCGAGCGCAAGTACGGCGAGCGTGTGCGGTACGTGTGCGAACCGCTCCCCGGACTCGCGGTCGCGCACAACCGGGGGCTGGCCGCCGTACGGCGCGAGGTGGTCGCCTTCACCGACGACGACGTGGTCGCCGACCCGCACTGGCTCACCGAACTGACCGCGCCCTTCACCGCCGACCCGCGCCTGGGCTGCGCGACGGGGCTGATCCTGCCCGCGCGGCTGCGCACTCCGGCGCAGGTGCTGCTGGAGAGCCACGGCGGCTTCGCGAAGGGCTTCACCCCGCGGACGTACGACCCCCGGCACCCGCCCGCCGACGAGCCGCTGTTCCCGTTCACCGCGGGACGCTTCGGCTCCGGCGCCAACATGGCCTTCCGTACGACCGCACTGCGGGCAGTCGGCGGCTTCGACCCGGCGACCGGCGCGGGCACGCGCGCGCGGGGCGGCGACGACCTCTACGGATTCGTCCGCGTCCTCGCCCAGGGGCACCGGCTGCGCTACACCCCGTCGGCACTGGTGTGGCACCACCACCGGGAGACCTGGCGGGACCTGGAGACCCAGGCGTACGGCTACGGCGCCGGCCTCACCGCCTACCTCACGGCGATCCTGGTGAACCGGCCCGCGCTGCTGCCGGCCTTCCTCGCCCGGGTGCCGGGCGGTCTGGCGCACGCGCGCGGACTGACCGCCGTACGGGAAGCGGGGGGTGGCGGCGCGCCGGGCGCCCACGACGAACGGACCCACCCTTGGCCGCGGCGGCTGTCGCGGTTGCAGCGGAGGGGCATGGTGTACGGACCCGTGGGCTATCTGCGTGCGCGGTACGCCCTCCGGACGGCGCTGAGGGGGCCGAGATGACACCGACGGAGGGCCGCGGCCAGGTCCCGGCGGACGGCAGACGATCGGCAGGACGACCGGCAGGACGACCGGCAGGGAAACTGGCAGGGCGACCGGCGGTGGGCGGTGGCCCCGACACCGGTCCGGTACCGGCCGGCACGGGAGCGCCGGCAGCGGGCCCCGGCATTCCCGTCCTCCTCTACCACGCCGTGATGGACGACCCGCCGGCCTGGATCGCCGAGTTCACCGTCAGTCCCCAGGACTTCGCCGCCCAGCTCGACGCGATCGTCGACAGCGGGCGGACACCCGTCACCATCAGCGCGGTCGCCGACCACCTCGCCGGGCGGGCGTCCCTGCCGTCCCGGCCCGTGGTGCTGACCTTCGACGACGGCTTCGCCGACCTGCCGGGGCCCACCGCCGAGGCACTGGCCGACCGCGGGCTGCCCGCCACCGCCTACCTCACCACCGGAGCCGTCACGCCCGGCGGCCGCAGCCTGCTGCCGCCCGCGCCGATGATGACCCTGGACCGGGCGGCGGAGCTGGAACGTTCCGGCATGGAGATCGGCAGCCACACAGTCACACACGCCCAGCTGGACACGTTGTCCGGGAAGGCGCTGGCGCACGAACTGCGCACGTCCAAGGCGGTGCTGGAGGACGCCCTCGGTCACCCGGTCCGCCACCTCGCCTATCCGCACGGTTACAACAGCCCCCGGGTACGGGCCGAGTCGGCCCGCGCGGGCTACGAGACGGCCTCCGCCGTGCGGCACGCGCTCAGCTCGCGACGCGACGAGCGGTACCGCATCGCCCGCCTCATCGTGCGCCGCGGTCACACCCTCGCCGACTTCGAGGGGTGGCTGGCGGGGGACGGCGCCCGGATCGCGCCGTACCGCGACGGTCCGAAGACGGTCGGCTGGCGGTGGTACCGCCGGGCACGCGCCGTCGTGCGCGGGCCGGTCTTCGCCGGGTGAACGCGACAGGCCGCGACGAACCCGGGGCGAACCGATCCGCGACGAACCCGGGACTAGCCGATCCGCGACGCACCCGGGGCGAGCCGGTCCGCGACGCACCGGGTCCCCGACGGACCGGTGAGCCGGGGTGAGGGGGACGACGGCCGCGGCGGGACGAGTCCGACGATTTCGGTGTGAAAAGCCGAGTAGATTCCTATACTTGTCCCCGGGGAGGGGAGCCTCAGCGTGCAGCAACATGTGCCCGTACCGACCGCGGAGAGCAGCACGCCGCCCGCCCCCGATGCCGCCTCCGGCCCGGGTCGCCCGGGAGGAACCGACGGGGGCGGACCCGGTCCCTGGCGGACCGCGCTGCGACGGCCCCGCACCCTCGGCCTGCTGACGCTGCTGCTCGCGGCCGCGTTGTGGCTGTACGCGCTGCCCCGCATCGGCTTCCGGGAGATGGGCGACTACGGCCTGCTCGACCGTCTGCCGGCCGCCTACTACCTCTCGCTGCTGGTCCTCACCGCGGGCTTCGTCCTCAGCCTGCGCCGTGCGGCCACCGCACCCTGGTGGCCGGCCGCGCACTGCGCCGCGATGCTGTTCGCCCTCAAGGCACCGCCGGCGGTGCTCTACGACGCCGTGCGCTACCCGTGGTCCTCCAAGCACGACGCCGTCGTCGACACCCTGCTCGCCAACGGCGAACTCCGGCCGGAGGCGGCACTGTCGGGCAACATGTCGGCGTACGACCAGTGGCCGGGGTTCTTCACGCTCAACGCGGGCCTGGTCCGCGCCTTCGGCGTGGAGAGCGCCGCCGCGTACGCCAACTGGGCACCGATCGTCTTCGGTCTGCTCATGACGCCGGTGCTGGTCCTGCTCTACCGCACCTTCTGCCGGGACTGGCGCCTGGTGTGGACCGCCGTGTGGATCTTCCAGCTCGCCAACTGGGTGGGCCAGGACTACTTCGCCCCACAGGGGCTGGCGTACCTGCTGCACCTGACCGTCATCGCGGTGGTGCTGCGGCACTTCGTGCGCCCCGGATCCGCCGGACGGCTGCGCGACCGCTCCTTCCTCGACCCGGCGGCGGCCACCGTGCCGCCACCGACGGGAAGCAGACAGCGCGCGCTCTGCGTGGTGATCCTCGCCCCGCTGATCGCCGCCATCAACGCCACGCACCAGCTCACCCCGGTGATGCTCTGCATCTGCCTGCTCGCGCTCAACCTCACCCGCCGCTACCGCAACGTCGGGCTGCTGGTCGTCGCCGGGCTGCTGATGCTCACCTGGGACCTGACCATGGGGCGGCCCCTGTTCGTCGAGACGCTCCGCACCCTCAAGGAGTCCCTCGGCGAACTGACCCAGAACTCCCGCGCCGGCTACGCGGGCCAGCTCACCGGCCCCGGCCCCGAACTCGCCGGTGCCGCCAACGTCCTGATGGTGCTCGCGGTCGTCGCCCTCGCCGGGGCCGCCGTCGTGCTGCGGCGCCGGCTGACCCGCAGCGCGCTGCCGCTGCTGCTGGTCTCCGTCGCTCCGGTACCGCTGTTCGTCGTCAACGACTACGGCGGCGAAATGCTCTTCCGCGTCTACCTGTTCGCACTGCCCGGCGGAGCCTTCTTCGCCGCCGCCGCGCTCGTGCCGGCCTTCGCGGGCACCCACCGCGGCCGGGCGCAGGCGCTGCGGCGCAGGGCCGCGGCCGTCGCCCTGCCCGCCGTACTGCTGGCGCTGCTGACCGGATTCCTGCCGTCGTACTACGGCAAGGAGAAGATGTACTACACGCCGCCCGCGGAGACCGCGCTGGTCACCCGGACCCTGGACAGCGCGCCCGACGGCTCGCTGATCCTCGCCACCACCGGCTCCTTCCCGCAGGCCCTCCACCGCTACGACAGCCTCGAGCACTGGTACTTCGCCGAACAGGAACTACCCGAGAACGAGAAGATGCTGAAGGACCCGGCCGGCTACCTCGCCGAGGGAATCCCACCCGGGACGACGGCGTACGTGATCCTCACCCGCACCCAGGACACCTACACCGCCGGAGAGGGCCTGCTGCCGGCCGGCGGCTTCGAGCGCCTGCGGACACGCCTGTCCGCCTCTCCGCTCTTCCGGACCGTCGAGAGCCACCCCTACGGCGTCGTCCTGGAGTACCGCCCCGCCGCCCGATGACGACCACCAGGTGATCGAAGAGACGAAGGGCAGTCAGCCAGTCCATGAACACCGCAGGCTCGCAGGACACCGACCACAGCGAAGAGACCCGGAGCGCAAGGGTCACCCCGACACACCTCAGAGTCCTCGTCGCGGCCTCCGGGTGGCTCGCGCTGGCCGCCACCGCCCTGCCCGGCTCCTCACCGCTGCGCTGGATACCGGTACTGCTCTTCGTCCTGTTCGGGCCGGGCTGCGCCGCACTGTACCCGCAGCCGGACGGGCTGGCCGCCGGTGCCAGGCTGGAGGCCGCCGCGTTCGTCGCGCCCGTCAGCCTCTCCCTCGGTGTGCTGACCGCCACCGCGCTGTTCCTGGTGGAGGGCTTCTCGACGGCCGCCTTCCTCGTCTCGCTGGCCGTCTTCACCACGGTCGCCGCGGCCCTGCCGGGACTGCCGCTGCCCGCCGCACGGCGCGGCGCGGCCGAACGCGCCACACGCGGGTCCGCCGCCGGTGGTGGCACATGACGGGCCGGCACCGGGTGAGCGGACGGTCCGCGTCCCGCGGGGTGACGGACAGGGGCACGGTGAAGCGCGCCTACACGGCGGTCGTCCTGGTGGCGGTGGCCGCGCTGATCGCCGGGCTCGGCGTCTGGGCCGGCCGTTCCGAGGAAGCGGAGGTGCCCGGGGACGCCCTGCCCGACAACGCGGCCTCCGGCAGGGTGCCCACCGGTCCCTGCGCGCCCAGCGACACGCTGGTGCCGGCCTGTGGCGCCTGGTGGGGCGCCTACGTGCCGTACGCCGCGAACGGCTCGCTCAAGGACGCCGTGCTCGGCTTCGAGAAACGCATCGGGCGCAAGCTGGACCTCGTCTACAACTACCACGACATGTCGGGCACCGAGCTCGACGGACAGCTGCTCACCCCCGACGAGCAGGAGCTCGGCAGGGACAGGCTGCTCATGCTGGCCTGGGAGTCCACCGTCTGGACCGAGCCGCACCACGAGAACTGGACCGAGACCCAGCTCGGCTGGAAGAACATCGCCTCCGGGAAGTACGACGAGGAGATCCTCGACCCGCAGATCCGGCGCATCAAGGCCTACGGCAAACGGGTCTTCGTCTCCTTCGACCAGGAGACCGACGCCCGCATCAAGGAAGGCGCGGGCACCCCGGAGGAGTTCGTGGCCGCGTACCGCCACCTCCACGACCGGTTCCGTGAGCTGGGGGCCGACAACGTCGTGTGGGTGTGGACGGTCTCCGGCTACCTCGGCAGCGCGGACGACATGAAGGCGCTCTACCCCGGGGACGAGTACGTCGACTGGATCGCCATGGACCAGTACAACTACTACCGGTGTCACAACACCACCGACTGGAAGGACTTCCTGCGCAGCCAGCAGCCCAGCTACGAATGGCTGCGCGAGAACATCAGCGACGTCAAGCCGGTGATGCTTGCGGAGTTCGCCACCGCGCCCGACGCCGAGAACCCGGTGCGCCAGCGCGACTGGTACACCCGGATTCCCGCCGACGTGAAGAAGCTCCCGGAGGTGCGGGCGCTGGTGCACTGGAACCGGCCGACCTCCGACAAGGCCGCGTGCGACCTGACCGTCAACGACGGTCCGGGGCTCGACGGCTACCGGGAGGCGGGGAAGAACGGCTACTTCCACCAACCCGTGCCGCCCCGCTGAGCACGCCGGGTCCGGGGGCCCGGCGGACGCCGTGGCGCGGGTCAGGGGCCGGGCCGGCCGCTGGGGCTTCCCGGGCGCGGGAACCGTCGTGCGGCGGCGGTGCGGCCGGCCAGCAGGAGCAGGACGAGCGCGGCGAGGAGCGGCAGCGCCGCGGGGGCGAGCGTCTGACGCCACACCCAGCCGCCCACCGCGACGAGGTACAGGACTCCCCAGCGCCCCTGCCACGTCAGCCGCCCCACGGCGCGCGCGAGCAGCAGCCACAGCGGAACGAGGCAGAGGAGAAGGGCGAGGGGCGGCACCCACCGCAGCAGCGCCTCGGGCCCGCCCGGACCCACCCCCTCCGCGAGGGCACCGGCCGCCCGCTCGTACAACGTCCCGCCCACCGCCCGGGGCTCCCACCCGAGGGCCACGGGCGCGAGGTGCAGGGCGAGCAGTGCGGACCCCAGAGCGGTCCCGGGCAGCCACACGT
>NZ_JAGMUE010000928.1:0-675 GCF_019049165.1 Streptomyces sp. AC627_RSS907 | reverse complement strand
CCCTTCGGACCCTCGACTACTTGCCGCAAGCCCTGCGCAGCGCCCTGCTCGGCGCGGTGGGCTGCCGCATGGCGTACGCCGGGCTGACGACGTGGGACGGGGCGCACTTCGCCGAGGTCTGGGGCAAGGAGTGGGTGGAGACACGCGATGTCACCGACCGGCAGATCATCTCGGACGAGCCCCTGACCAAGGTGCTGCACTTCATCCGCCGGGTCGCGACGGGCAAGGCCGCGACCGCACAGTCCGTGACCGTACGGACGGTGGAGCGGGAGCGCTGGTCGGCGTCGGAGCTCGCGCACGCGGTACCGCCCGGGCACGCCGTGCTGTCGCTGACGTCCGTACGCGGCCACAGCGCCCCACCCGTGCTGGTCAACCTGAACGGTTGATTACCTACCCCCTGATGAGAGTGGACGGGCAAGGGCGCGGGCCCCTGCCCGCCCTCCCCTACCGCACACGGGATACCTGCGCTTTCCTCCATTGAGGCAGAATCGGAAGGAGCCGTTCGTACGCGACGGCGCACTCTTCGCATCCCGCCGAAGCGAAGCCGCCCGAAGCCGCAACGAAGGTGCCATGCCTCCCACGCTCGCCTCACTCGTCCACCACTCCACCCTGAAGCTGACCGTGCTCGCGGGTGAGGGGCGGCTGGACACGCCCGTGCGGTGGGCGCATGTCAGC
>NZ_JAGMUE010000927.1:0-573 GCF_019049165.1 Streptomyces sp. AC627_RSS907 | reverse complement strand
CGTCCCGGGGCTCGTCCCGCGCGGTCGACCTGGTCGGGCGCGCCCGACCGCTGCCGGGGTCGCGCAGGTACGAGTCGCGGCTGTCGGCGACGCCGGAGTCGCTGGCGTGCCCGCCGGGCCCCGGCTGTCCGTCCCGGCGCCGCAGGTAGCGCTCGAACTCGCGCGCGATGGCTTCGCCGGACGCTTCCGGCAGCTCCGCCGTGTCCCGCGCCTCCTCCAGCGACTGCACGTACTCGGCCACCTCGCTGTCCTCGGCGGCGAGCTGGTCCACGCCCAGTTGCCAGGCCCGCGCGTCCTCCGGCAGCTCGCCGAGCGGAATGCGCAGCTCCAGCAGGTCCTCCAGCCGGTTGAGCAGCGCCAGCGTGGCCTTCGGGTTGGGCGGCTGCGAGACGTAGTGCGGCACGGCCGCCCACAGGCTCACGGCCGGGACGCCGGCATGCGTGCACGACTCCTGGAGGATGCCGACGATGCCGGTCGGCCCCTCGTAACGGGACTCCTCCAGGTCGAGGCTGCGGGCCAGATCCGGGTCCGAGGTCACGCCGCTGACCGGCACCGGCCGGGTGTGCGGGATGT
>NZ_JAGMUE010000926.1:0-823 GCF_019049165.1 Streptomyces sp. AC627_RSS907 | reverse complement strand
GTGCACGGTGCCGGCGGAGTCGGTGACCGTCTTGATGTCCTCGGTGAGGTCGACCGCGATGACGTCGTCCGGGATCAGCTCGGCGCCGAAGCGCTCGGCCTGGGCCCGCATGTTGTCCATGAGGTCCGGGCCCATGATGCCGTCACGGTAGCCGGGGAAGTTCTCCACGTCGGTGGTGTTCATCAGCGCACCCCCCGCGGTCACGGAACCCTCGAAGACCAGGGGCTTCAGCGCGGCTCGGGCCGTGTAGAGCGCGGCCGTGTAGCCGGCGGGCCCGGAACCGATGATGATCACGTTGCGGACGTCGCTCACGGGATGTCTTCCTTGTCTCTGCCGACGACGGATTGGGGGGCAACCGACCGGCGATCGTTCCCGGAAAACTGCTGCCATCTCACCCAACGGATACTACGGGGCCGGCATTCCCGGGACGCCCGGGCTTCCGGCCGTGTTCGTGTGACGGACAGCGGGGTGGCCGGAACGCTCAGTCGCGGGCGAAGCTGCGCTGCAGCAGCACGGTCCCGGGCGGCGAGGGGGACTTCCGCACGCAGGCGGCGTCCACGACGAACGCGTCGACGCGCGAGTCGTCGCCCGGATGCGGCAGCAGCACCAGGTAGGCGGGGGTGCCGTTGAAGGAGTCTTCCCGCGCCGCGAGGGGCGTATCGGGGCGCTTGGTGGCCTGCTGGACGCACGAGGGCACGGTCGTGCCACTTCCGTCGAGCGGTGTGCGGGGAGTGGTGTTCGCGCCGACCTCGCCCGACGGATTCCGCGGCTTGCGGGTCTTTCCCTCCGCGGCGAGCAGGGCCCGTGCCTCGCCCTCCAGGGG
>NZ_JAGMUE010000925.1:0-700 GCF_019049165.1 Streptomyces sp. AC627_RSS907 | reverse complement strand
CGCACAGGCTGTCCCGGTCGCCGAGCCACAGGTCGAGCAGGCGCTGCTGGAGCGGGCTCACGTCCTGGTACTCGTCCACCACGAAGTGTTGGTACTGGCCGCGCACCTGATCGGCGATGTCGAGCCGGTCCTGGAGGACGCCGACGGTGAGCAGCAGCACGTCCTCGAAGTCGATCACTCCGCGGTCCCGCTTGAGCTGCTCGTACATCGCGTAGATCCGGCTGGTCTCGGCCGGGTCGCGGGGGGCCTCGCGCGGGGACTTGGCGATGGCGGCCGGATACTCCTCGGGGACGGTCTGGGTGACCTTGGACCACTCGATCTCGCTCGTGACGTCCCGCAGCTCGTTGCGGTCGAGGCGGATGGAGCAGCGCGCGCCGGCCTCGGCCACGAGCTGGGCCTTGCGCTCCACCAGCCGGGGCATCTCGCCACCGATCGCCTTCGGCCAGAAGTAGTGGAGCTGGCGCAGCGCCGCCGAGTGGAACGTGCGCGCCTGCACGCCGCCCGCGCCGAGCTGGCGCAGCCGGCCGCGCATCTCGCCCGCCGCGCGGTTGGTGAAGGTCACGGCGAGGACGCTGGCGGGCTGGAGGATGCCCGCACGCACCCCGTACGCGATCCGGTGGGTGATCGCGCGGGTCTTGCCCGTGCCCGCGCCCGCGAGGACGCACACCGGGCCGTGCAGGGCCATGGCGACCTCGCGCTG
>NZ_JAGMUE010000924.1:0-933 GCF_019049165.1 Streptomyces sp. AC627_RSS907 | reverse complement strand
GTGTCAGCCCTTCCGTGGACACCCCGGGTGGGGCCTGTGCGAACGTGGTGTGGATGCCGAGGACGTGCGCCGGGAACCTGCCGCCGAGGACCGTGGTGATGTTGCCGCCCCAGTCGCCGCCGTGGGCCAGGAACGTGCGGTAGCCGAGCCGCCCCATCAGCTCCACCCAGGCGGCGGCGATCTTCTCGGTTCCCCAGCCGGTGGTGGTCGGCTTGTCGCTGTAGCCGAAGCCCGGCAGCGACGGGGCCACGACGTGGAACGCCGGCGCGTCCGGACCGGCCGGTTCCGCCAGTTCGTCCACGACGTCGACGAACTCGGCGACGCTGCCCGGCCAGCCGTGCGTCAGGACCAGCGGGGTGGCGTCCGCGCGCGGGGAGCGGCGGTGCAGGAAGTGGATTCCCAGGCCGTCGATGACCGTGCGGAACTGGCCGATGCGGTTCAGGCGCGCCTCGAACGACCGCCAGTCGTACCCGGTGCGCCAGTAGTGCGCGACGTCGGTGAGGTCGGCGAGCGGAACGCCCTGCCCCCACCGGCCGGGGGCGGACGCGGCGTGGTGGACCGTCTCGGCCTCCGGCAGCCGGGCCGCGGCGAGTCGGGCGCGCAGGTCTTCGAGGTCGGCGTCGGCCGCGTGGGCCGTGAAGGCTCGTACGTCGCTGGTGGGCGGGGGCATGGGACCTCCTGGCCGTCGAGGGACCGGCCACGACACGCGTGAACCGGCTATGACGGTTCTAGCAGCCCGCCGAGCCAGGTAGCAACCGGCTAAGGTGGTTCCATGAGTGCCGCGTTCCCTGACTTCCGCCTCGGCAGCGTGCTGGCCACCAGCTTCACGGGCACCCTCTCGGAGCGTCACGGAAACCCGGTGGAGCGCATCCCCACGCCGCACCGACTGGTCGACTGGCTGGCGGTGGACGGACTCGCCGTGGACTCCTGCAC
>NZ_JAGMUE010000923.1:0-676 GCF_019049165.1 Streptomyces sp. AC627_RSS907 | reverse complement strand
AGTAAGACCACAGGAGGAGCCCGGCCACCCCCCTAGGTCGCAAGGCCGCTCACATGGGCATGCCTTGGGTTGCGACTCCCGGCTGTACGCGATGGCGACCCGAGGGCGATGTGGCAGCGCGTGTCCCGCGCCGAGCATGGCCTGGTGACCGAGAACCTCATGGGGCTGCACATGTCCCTTCTGGAAGTCCTTGTCCTGCTGGGTGCCGTCGCGCTGGTGGTGGTGCGCTGGCTTCCGCCTGTCGTCCGCCCACGCGTCACGATCGCGGCGGTGGCAGTGTTCGTGCTGTCCGTGATCGTGCTGAGCGTGGTGGGGACCCGTTGGCAGATGCTGCCGGTACTGACCGGCGCCGCCCTCGCGCTGCCGTTCGCTCTCTCTCCTCTGCTACGACGCCGCACTGGCCGGCCGGCGTGGCGTGCCCAGTGGTGGCTGGCCTTGCCCGGATCGGTGGCCTGCGCCGGCCTGATCGCCACGGGTCCGGTGGCCGCCTGGGCCTTTCCCGTACCTGCGTTCCCCGAGCCGTCGGGCCGTTTCGCGGTCGGCACCCGTGTGATGCAGTGGACCGACCCACGCCGCCCCGAGATCTTCACCGCCGATCCGCACGACCGGCGCACGGTCGTGGTCCAGCTCTGGTACCCCGCGCAGAAGGCCCCCGCAGGCGCGCGGCGGGCCCGTT
>NZ_JAGMUE010000922.1:0-708 GCF_019049165.1 Streptomyces sp. AC627_RSS907 | reverse complement strand
CGCGGCCACGGAGGAGGAGCTGACCACCATGTGCCGCACGGCGCGCCGGGCGCTCGACCCCTCCGGCGGACGCCTCGTCGCCGCCACGCTCGACCCGGACATCTCCGCGGAGCCCGGGTACTACGACGCGTACGGGTTCGAGGTTTCCGCGCTCCCGGACGCCGACGGCGCGGCGGCCGACGGGGCGCCGATCCGGCTGACGCTCCGGTGGGCGGACACCGTCATCCCGCTCGACGTACGCCGGTGGTCGGCGCCGACCATCGAACGGGCGCTGCGTCGCGCCGGGTTCGACACGGTCGAACGGGTCCGGCCACGCGTCTCCGACGAGGGGCGACAGCGGTTCGGTGACGCGTACTGGCGTGACTACCTCGACCGCCCGCACCTGCTGATCCTGGACTGCACGGCAGGCCCGACCACGCCCCACGCCGCCACCCCCGACCCGGACGCCCCCGCTCCGTGACGCGGCCGTGTGCCGCCCTGCGTCCGTTGGCGGCGGCGCGCTGCGACCGGGTGCGTGCGGGCGGGCGCGTGGGTGCGGGTGCGCGGGTGCGTGCGGGGGCCTTCGTCACTGCTGCGGTCAGCACGCTGGTGGGGTAGGGTCGCGCCAAGCGTGACCTCTGCGGCACCCCGGAACGCGCAGTGCGCGGGGATGCCGGTCCCGCCGCCTCGGTGACCCGGATAGTGGTCGCCGACGGCACCACTCCCGGC
>NZ_JAGMUE010000921.1:0-546 GCF_019049165.1 Streptomyces sp. AC627_RSS907 | reverse complement strand
GGGTGCGCGCGGCGGGCGCGAGGGCGCGGAACGAGGCGTTCGTACGCTCCCGGCGCCCGGCTCCGCGTGCCACACTGATCGCCATGGGGGACCTCGCACTGACTTTTGACGACGGCACCGTCGCCTGGCTGCGCCTCACTCCGGTCGCCGACGGGGCGCGCCCAGCGCCCGTCGGCGCGGCGGGGCCGAGCGGCGGCGGGGCCCCGGATTCGGCTGGCGGTTCCGACGGCGGTGACCACGGCGACGGCGGTGCCGGCGACCGTGGCGGCCCGCCCGACGACCCGTACGGCCAGCCGCCGGGCCCCGACCTCGAACTGCCCACAGGGTTCGGCGGGGCCCGCGCGGTCAGTGTCGACGGCAGGACCGCGCGCGCCCTGTCCGCGGGCGGGCAGGCGCTGGCGAACGCGCTGCGCCCGCTGAACGGGGTGTTGGAGAGCATCCACACCTCCCTCGCGGACTCGCCGCGCCGCCCGGACGAGGTGACGGTGCAGTTCGGCGTCACCCTCGGCACCGACCTCAGCCTCGGCGTCTTCACCGGCAAGGGAG
>NZ_JAGMUE010000920.1:0-655 GCF_019049165.1 Streptomyces sp. AC627_RSS907 | reverse complement strand
CTCCGCACCGGCAAGCTCCTCGGCGGTCCAGCGCAGCGGCTCGACGTAGCGGATGTCGAACGCCTGCCGCTGTTCCATGCGCCGTAGCGCCTCGGGCAGCTCACCCAGGCGCTCGCGGATGGCGTCACCGAGCCTGGGCAGCGACTCAGGCTCGGGCACGTCCGGCATAGGCACCTGATGCTCGAACCCCGGCTCCGGCTGATGGAAGGAGGCCGTCAAGTTGAAGATCGTCCGCCCCTGCTGGACGGCTACCACCCGGCGCGTCGTGAAGGACCGACCGTCGCGCACGCGCTCCACCTGGTACACGATGGGCACCCCGGGCGTGCCGGGCCGCAGGAAGTACGCGTGCAGCGAGTGCACCGGGCGCTTGCCGTCCGTGGTCCGCCCCGCCGCCACCAGGGCCTGGCCGGCGACCTGCCCGCCGAACACCCGCTGCAGCGACTCGTCGGGGCTGCGTCCCCGGAAGATGTTGGTCTCGATCCGCTCCAGGTCGAGTAGGTCGACCAGGCGCTCGGCGGGGTTGGGCATCGGTGGTGCTCCTTTGCTGGCATGCCGCGAGACGCCGCCCGGCCACGACCTGGCGCGGGCGGCGTCTGGGAGGCTACAGCGCCCCCACGTCGGTCACGCGGATCACGGCGCGGCCCTCCTCGTCAGA
>NZ_JAGMUE010000919.1:0-585 GCF_019049165.1 Streptomyces sp. AC627_RSS907 | reverse complement strand
GCCCCGGTCACGCCGATGCTGCGCGAGCGCGTCCAGGAAGGCGTTGGCCGCCGCGTAGTTGCCCTGCCCGGGACCGCCCAGCACAGCGGCCGACGAGGAGAACAGGATGAAGAAGTCGAGGTGGGTGTGTTGGGTGAGTTGGTGGAGGTGCCAGGCGGTGTGGGTTTTGGGTTGGAGGGTGGTGTGGGTGTGTTGGGGGGTGAGGTTGGTGAGGAGGGCGTCGTGGAGGGTGCCGGCGGTGTGGATGATGCCGGTGAGGGGGTGTTGGGGTGGGATGGTGGCGAGGGCGGTGGCGAGTTGTTGTGGGTTGCTGGTGTCGCAGGTGGTGATGGTGGGGGTGGCGCCGAGTTGGGTGAGTTGGTGGTGGAGTTGGGTGGCGCCGGGTGCATCAGGTCCGCGGCGGGAGAGGAGGAGGAGGTGGCGTATGCCGTGGTGGGTGACGAGGTGGCGGGCGACGAGGCTGCCGAGGACTCCGGTACCACCCGTGATCACCACCGTCCCCTCCGACCGCAACGCCGGGACACCGGCAGTGGCCGGCGGACGACTCCGCTCCAATCGTGGCACCCACACCCGCCCCGCCCGCAC
>NZ_JAGMUE010000094.1:0-1050 GCF_019049165.1 Streptomyces sp. AC627_RSS907 | reverse complement strand
GGCGAAGCTGAGAACTTAAGCGCCAGTAAACGGCGGTGGTAACTATAACCATCCTAAGGTAGCGAAATTCCTTGTCGGGTAAGTTCCGACCTGCACGAATGGCGTAACGACTTCTCGACTGTCTCAACCATAGGCCCGGTGAAATTGCACTACGAGTAAAGATGCTCGTTTCGCGCAGCAGGACGGAAAGACCCCGGGACCTTTACTACAGTTTGATATTGGTGTTCGGTTCGGCTTGTGTAGGATAGCTGGGAGACTGTGAAGCTCGCACGCCAGTGTGGGTGGAGTCGTCGTTGAAATACCAGTCTGGTCGTGCTGGATGTCTAACCTGGGTCCGTGATCCGGATCAGGGACAGTGTCTGATGGGTAGTTTAACTGGGGCGGTTGCCTCCTAAAGAGTAACGGAGGCGCCCAAAGGTTCCCTCAGCCTGGTTGGCAATCAGGTGTTGAGTGTAAGTGCACAAGGGAGCTTGACTGTGAGACCGACGGGTCGAGCAGGGACGAAAGTCGGGACTAGTGATCCGGCGGTGGCTTGTGGAAGCGCCGTCGCTCAACGGATAAAAGGTACCCCGGGGATAACAGGCTGATCTTCCCCAAGAGTCCATATCGACGGGATGGTTTGGCACCTCGATGTCGGCTCGTCGCATCCTGGGGCTGGAGTCGGTCCCAAGGGTTGGGCTGTTCGCCCATTAAAGCGGTACGCGAGCTGGGTTTAGAACGTCGTGAGACAGTTCGGTCCCTATCCGCTGTGCGCGTAGGAGTCTTGAGAAGGGCTGTCCCTAGTACGAGAGGACCGGGACGGACGAACCTCTGGTGTGCCAGTTGTTCTGCCAAGGGCATGGCTGGTTGGCTACGTTCGGGAGGGATAACCGCTGAAAGCATCTAAGCGGGAAGCCTGCTTCGAGATGAGGACTCCCACCCACTTGATGGGGTAAGGCTCCCAGTAGACGACTGGGTTGATAGGCCGGATCTGGAAGCACCGTGAGGTGTGGAGGTGACCGGTACTAATAGGCCGAGGGCTTGTCCTCAGTTGCTCGCGTCCACTGTGTT
>NZ_JAGMUE010000918.1:0-785 GCF_019049165.1 Streptomyces sp. AC627_RSS907 | reverse complement strand
CCCCAGGCTCGACCCGGGTCGCCAGCTCGGGGCCGACACGGCGACCGGCGGGTCGGTGGAGGGGCTGGCTCCGTGCCCGGGCGCTTGCTGTGTGTGGCGTCAACTGGGCTTGTACATCAGGGAGTTGGGCTTTGTCGAGTCCGGTTTAAGACGCCGAACGGGATTGCTACTGTCTGTGACCCGATCGTCGCTCACGTGGCGTCGGCGCGCCACTGAAGCGGGCGTGACAAGGCTTTCTCTGTCACATGCGGAGAGTGATCGAACGTGAACCCAAGACCCAGGCGGGCCGTACGACCTCATCTGAACTGTTCGGCGCCCTGTTGCGGCACTTCCGGATCAGGGCCGGGCTGACGCAGGATCAGCTAGCCGCCGTTCTACCGGTGGATCGCACTCTCATCGCGCACTTCGAGGCGGGTACGCGCACGCCGGACCGCAAGCACGTTGAGGTCTTCGACGCTCTGTTGGGCGCCGACGGGCTGCTGTTGGAGATGTGGGAGAAGATCGACTGGGCCGCCGCGCAGCCCAAGCATCCTGACTGGTTCAAGCGCCGGGCGGAGATGGACGCGCAGTTGATGGTGTTGCGCGAGTTCCAGAACCAGGTGATGCCTGGGTTGTTGCAGACCGAGGCGTATGCGCGAGTGCTGTTTGAACGAAAAGGGCTGAGCGAGGCTGAGGTGGAGCAGCTTGTGCGGGCGCGACTCAGTAGGCAGGAGCGCTTCCTGGACCCGAACGGGCCGCTGTTCCTCTGTGTGTTGGACGAAAGCACGCTCCGCACTGTCGTTGGC
>NZ_JAGMUE010000917.1:0-673 GCF_019049165.1 Streptomyces sp. AC627_RSS907 | reverse complement strand
GCCGCGGCGGGCGGGTTCGGCTCGGCCTCCACGGGCGCCTGAGGGGATGACGCCGCGCTGGCGCCGAGGGTGTCGGCGTCCGCCTTCACGACGTAGACCTCCCACGGCTCCCGGCCCGGGCCGTGCACCCACACCTTGTCCTGTACGGCGTAGCAGCACGCGGTGTCGTTCTCTTCGAACGTGGCCAGGCCGGCCTCCTTGAGCCGGTCAGCCGCCGCCGTGACCTCCGCCGTCTCGGAAACCTCGATGCCCAGGTGGTCCAGCGCGGTCGGCTGCCCCTGCTCGCCCTCGATGAGGACGAGCTTGAGCGGCGGGGAGGCGATGGCGAAGTTGGCGTAGCCCGGGCGGCGCTTGACGGGCTCGGCGCCGAGGAGCTTGGAGTAGAAGGCGATGGAGCCCTCCAGGTCGGCGACGCGCAGGGCGAGCTGGATGCGGGACATGGCCCCTCCAAAAGAGTGATGACGTTCCGTCGTACGGCACGGGCGGCGCCGGAGGCGGCACGCCTGTCGGGCCGTGCGCACCCCGGAACGGCCAACCGGACCACCGGCCGGCCGACCCCACAGACGGCCGAAATCCTTCGCCCCCGCCCTCATCAGCATGCGCCCTGATTCGATGAACGTCAATACAGCGCGACGGGCGGGGCCAGCGGTCGATACGCCCCGCCCGGAGGCCG
>NZ_JAGMUE010000916.1:0-652 GCF_019049165.1 Streptomyces sp. AC627_RSS907 | reverse complement strand
CAACTGGTACTGGCCGGCGTACGAGCGGGTGTTGGAGCGCAAGGGGTGGCACCCGGAGGCGCTGGCGGCCCTGGACGAGGCCACCGACCGGGTGGTGGAGCGGCTGGCGAACCCGGCCACCGGCACCGTCTACCAGTCCAAGGGCCTGGTCGTCGGGCACGTGCAGTCGGGCAAGACGGCCAACTTCACCGGCGTCATCGCCAAGGCCATCGACTCCGGCTACCGGCTGGTGATCGTGCTCGCCGGCACCCTGAACCTGCTGCGCCAACAGACCCAGCGCCGGCTCGACATGGAGCTGGTCGGCCGCGAGAACATCCTGCGCGGCGGTGACGAGATCGAGTCGGACTACGCGGACGACCCGGAGTGGCACCGTGGCGGGTTCCTCACCCACGGCGGTCTCCCGTCGGTGCTCGGCGCCTTCGACATCATGCGGATGACCACGCGCGACAACGACTACAAGCGGCTCCTGCAGGGCATCACCGCGCTGGAGTTCGAGAAGCAGGAGCCCGCGCTGCCGCTGCACGACCCGCGCAACCTGCACCGCAGCGCGGCCCGGCTGATGGTGGTGAAGAAGAACAAGACGGTATTGACGAAACTGCTGGGGGACCTGAAAAAGATCCGCACCCCGCTCGCCGAGATCCCCGTCCTCATC
>NZ_JAGMUE010000915.1:0-571 GCF_019049165.1 Streptomyces sp. AC627_RSS907 | reverse complement strand
GCTACGCCTCGCCGCAGGCCGACGCCGGCTACGACGTGGCGGACTACCGCGCCATCGACCCCATGTTCGGCACCCTGGCCGACGCCGAGGCCGTCATCGACGAGGCCCACCGGCTCGGGCTGCGGGTGATCGTGGACCTGGTGCCCAACCACTGCTCCGATCAGCACGCCTGGTTCCGGCGGGCGCTGCGCGAGGGGCCGGGCTCCGCGCTGCGGAACCGCTTCCACTTCCGGGCCGGCAAGGGGGCGGACGGACATCTGCCGCCCAACGACTGGGAGTCCATCTTCGGCGGGCCCGCCTGGACCCGCACCACCAACCCCGACGGCACCCCGGGCGAGTGGTACCTGCACCTGTTCGCGCCGCAGCAGCCCGACTTCAACTGGGACCACCCCGCCGTCCACGACGAGTTCCGCACCATCCTGCGGTTCTGGCTCGACCTCGGCATCGACGGCTTCCGCATCGACGTGGCGCACGGCCTGGTCAAGGCCGCCGGGCTGCCCGACATGGGCCAGACCGGGCAGCTCAAGCTGCTCGGCAACCAGCCGCTGCCCTTCTTCGACCAGGACGGGGT
>NZ_JAGMUE010000914.1:0-692 GCF_019049165.1 Streptomyces sp. AC627_RSS907 | reverse complement strand
CGCCCACGCTCTCCCCGGCTCCGCACCCCCGCCTGGGAGAGACACATGAGTGCTGCACCCCCTTCGTCCAACGGCCTGGATCGGCGCCTGTTCCTGCAAGCGGCCGGCGTCGGCGTCGGCGCGCTGCTCGCCGGTGCCGGGCTGGCCGGCCAGGCCGAGGCGGCGGGGGGCGCTCCACGGCTGCGCGACGACCCGTTCCGGCTCGGCGTGGCCAGCGGCGAGCCGGCCTCCGACGGCATCGTGCTGTGGACCCGGCTGGCGCCACGGCCGTTGGCCGACGACGGGCACGGCGGCATGGCCCGCGCGGGCTACGACGTGCGCTGGCAGGTCGCCGAGGACGAGCGGTTCCGCCGCGTCGTACGCGCCGGCGCCGCGCTGGCCCTGCCCGAGCTGGGCCACTCCGTGCACCCCCAGGTGCGCGGCCTGCGCCCGGGGCGGCAGTACTTCTACCGGTTCCAGGCCCAGGGCCACACCAGCCCCGTCGGCCGGTTCCGCACCGCGCCGGGCGACCGCTCGCGCGCCGCGTTCAGCTTCGCCACCGCCTCCTGCCAGGCGTGGTACCACGGCCACTTCTCCGCCTACCGCGACCTGGTGGCCCGCGACCCCGACGTCGTCTTCTTCCTCGGCGACTACGTCTACGAGTACGGCATCACCGCCGCCAACATGTGGCGCGCCGCCCCGGCGCCCGGCCC
>NZ_JAGMUE010000913.1:0-630 GCF_019049165.1 Streptomyces sp. AC627_RSS907 | reverse complement strand
GGCCGCACCAGGTCGGCGCGGAGCACGGTGCGCGAGACGAGCCCGGAGACCGTCGAGTTGAGGCACGCGGAGGGGATGAGGAAGTCGTCCCGGGTGCCGTAGGTCGCGACGCACCCGCCGGGGTCGGCCAGTACGGCGATCCGCGGGTCGAAGCCGCGCACGCCGCCGGCCGCCTCGGACGCCTCGAACTCCTCGATGGCGGCGGCCAGTTCGCGGGTGATGGCGCCCTTGCCGGTCCAGCCGTCCACGAAGACCACGTCGACCGGGTCGTGGTGACGGGCCAGCCAGCGCAGCGCCGCCGTGTCGATGCCCCGGCCGCGCACGATGGAGATCGCGTAGTGCGGCAGGTCGACGCCGTGCGCGTGCTGGGCCCAGCGGCGCATCAACACGCCGACGGGCGTGCCCGCGCGGGCCAGCGAGACCAGCACCGGGCGGGAGTCGGGCCCGCGCCCCGGGCGGTCCTGGTGCTCGGCCAGCAGCGTCTCGGTGACGGCCCCGACGGCCCGCGCGATGCGCGCGGCGGAGGTCTGGAGCGCGGAGCGGAACAGGTCCTGGTAGGCGTCGCTGGGCTGGTACTCGATGGGCAGCGACTCGGCGTAGTGCGCCCCGCCGCCCTGGATCGCCTCCTCC
>NZ_JAGMUE010000912.1:0-783 GCF_019049165.1 Streptomyces sp. AC627_RSS907 | reverse complement strand
CTCGTGGTGCTGCCAGACCGCGACGCCGCCCAGGCCGGCCGCCACGGTCACGCAGGCCGCCAGCGCCAGGTGTGTCGCGAGCCGGGCGAACCACGTCGCGCCGCGCCCGCCGCCCGACGCCCGCCGGGGGTCGTCGGGCGGCACCTGGCGTACGGCGGTGATGCCGCGCAGCACGCGTTCGCGCATCGCGGGAGGCGGGACGAGCGAGGCGGCCAGACCGAGCCGGGTGGCCGTCCCGGCGAACTCGCGGACCTCCCGCGCACAGGCCGCGCAGTCCGCCAGGTGACGTTCGAAGCGCGCGCGCTCCGGCTCGGGCAGGGCGTGCAGGGCGTAGGCGCCGGTCAGCGTGTGCAGGTCCGCGGCGTTCATGCGGTGCCCCCCAGGCAGTCGCGGAGACGGATGAGCCCGTCCCGCATCCTCGTCTTGATGGTGCCCAGCGGCAGCTTCAGCAGCTCCGCCACCTCACGGTAGGTCAGGCCCCGGTAGTAGGCGAGGGTCACCGCCTGCCGCTGCCGCTCGGTGAGGCCGCCGAGGCAACGGCGTACCTGTTCCCGCTCCAGTCGGCTCTCGACCTGTTCGGTCACGTCGTCGAAGGCGGGGGTGTGATCGAGCCGGGCGACCCGATCCTCGCGGTCCACCCGGGCCTGGGCCGAGCGGACCCGGTCCACGGCACGGCGGTGGGCGAGCGTCATCACCCAGGTCATCGCGGAGCCCCGGTCAGCCTGGAAGCGGGCCGCGGTCCGCCAGACCTCGACCAGCACCTCCTGGGTGACCTCCTCCGAC
>NZ_JAGMUE010000911.1:0-636 GCF_019049165.1 Streptomyces sp. AC627_RSS907 | reverse complement strand
CTCTTCGAGACCTCGGGCGGCGCGGTCGTGGACGTCGAGATCTTCGTCAACTGCGGCTTCGGCTACCAGGTGCGCTGCGAGGCGGTCTGCGAGTCCGGCAGCGCCCGCACCGGCGAGGAGGCCGGCCTGGTGACCCACTCGGCGGGGCGCTGGGGCGGAACGATCCCGCAGGACTTCGTGCCCCGCTTCGCCGAGGCGTACGACCGCCAGGTGCAGCGCTGGGTGGACGCCACCCGCCGCGGCACGGTCGAGGGCCCGAGCAGTTGGGACGGGTACGCCGCGGCGGCCGTCTGCGAGGCCGGCGTGACCGCCCAGGCCACCGGCCGGCGCACCACCACCGCACTCATCGAGCGCCCGGCCCTGTACGCCTGACGCCCCGTCGCCCGGCACCACGGCGACCGGCCCCGCCCCGACCGCCGCCGCCCACGGAGGGGAGCTTGCCCCATGCGCATCGGATTCCTCGGCGCCGGCCGCATCGGCGCCTTCCACGCCGCGACGCTGGCCGCCCTGGACGGCGTCGGCGACCTGGTGATCGGCGACACCGACGAGGCCAGGGCCCGCGCGCTCGCCGAGGCCGTGGGCGCGCGGGCGGCGAGCGTGGACGGGGTGTTCGCGGCGCGGCCGGACGCCGTGGAG
>NZ_JAGMUE010000910.1:0-630 GCF_019049165.1 Streptomyces sp. AC627_RSS907 | reverse complement strand
GGCCGATCCGGTCCGCCTCCAGGAGCGAACCCCGGCGCCGCAGGTCGGGCCACAGGCCCTCCTGCACGCCCGCGACGACCACCAGGCGCCAGCGCAGGCCCTTGGAGCGGTGCGCGGTCAGCAGCCGCACGGCGTCGGGGCGCACCGCGCGGCGGGTCAGCGTGTCGGCGGCGATGTCCTGGGCGTCCAGCTCTTCGAGGAAGTTGAGCGCGCCCCGGCCGCCGGTGCGCTCCTCCGCGCGTGCGGCCGTCTCGAACAGGGCGCACACCGCGTCCAGGTCCCGGTCCGCGTTGCGCCCCGCGGCCCCGCCGCGCCAGGCGGCGCGCTCCAGGCGCTGCGGCCACGGCGTGCCGTCCCACAGGCACCACAGCGCCTCCTCCGCGGTGCCGCCGCCGGCGAGCAGCTCGCGCGCCTTGCGCAGCAGCAGACCGAGCCGCTGCGCGCCCCGCGCGTACGCCGGGTCGTGCGCCACGAGGCGCTCCGGCTCGGCCAGCGCCTCGGCGATCAGCACGTCGGACGGGCGGGGCACGGCGCGCCCCGCGGCCCGCTCCTCGTCGCGCAGCGCCCGGCCGAGGCGGCGCAGGTCGGCCGCGTCCATGCCGCCCAGCGGCGAGCCGAGCAGCGTGAGCG
>NZ_JAGMUE010000909.1:0-597 GCF_019049165.1 Streptomyces sp. AC627_RSS907 | reverse complement strand
GGCATGCCCAGCAGCGTCAACAGCCGGGCGGACGTGGGCAGCGCGGCGTCGGCGTCGTCCCGGCTGACATCCCGCACCGGGGCCAGGGAGCGGCTGATGAGCTCGCACCACTCGGGCGTGACGTGGTCGGCCAGGACGGAGCCGACCGACTCCAGGCCGCCGCCGCGCACGAAGAAGTGGGACGCGGACTGCGGCGTCCAGTTGACGACCGCCGCGCACTCCTCGGGGAGCAGCCGCTCGTCCTGGTCGGTGCACAGGGCGTAGATGCCGTGCCGTGGGCCCTCCTGGAGGAGTTGGGGCAGCCCGGGGACGCGGCGCAGGAGGCGCGCCCCGTCCAGTACGAGCAGGACGAACGGGTCGGGCCGCAGCGGCGTGATCGACATGCCCTGCCCGGAGCTGGCCGCCTTGCGACGGTCCAGCTCCGTCAGCAGCTCGCTCACCCGACGGCTGATCGTCTCGGCGTCCGTACCGACGAGCGCCAGGCAATCCTGGCCCAGTTGGGGCGCGCAGTGCGGCAGCCAGCGCGACCAGCTCCAGGACCGGCCGGCGTCCCGCTCGGAGGAGAGCACCACCAGGGACAGGTCGCGCGGGCAGTCC
>NZ_JAGMUE010000093.1:0-9426 GCF_019049165.1 Streptomyces sp. AC627_RSS907 | reverse complement strand
GGGTGGGGCAAGTGGGGTGTGGCCGGGGGTGGGCCGGGGTGGTCGCGTTGCCCGGCGCTCGCGGGGTGCCCCCACTCTCCGCTTCTTCCCCGCTCTCGGCTTCGCTTGACGGGGGACCCCCGTGAGTGGGGCCCCCATCACCCGCCCGTGCCGCTCCGGGGGTGCCTCTCGGGCCGTTCAGGCACCGGGGGGAGGCACGAATGCCCGCGGTGACGGTGGCGTTCCCGCGTGGGCGGGTCAGGGCAGGGCGTGTCGTGCGGTTGCCGGGGGCCGGGTCAGGCCGGGGCGTGGGTCCGGGCGTCGGTGCGGGCCTGGCTTCTGGCTCTGCGGGCCGGGCCTCGCCAGCCGCAGGTGCAGCGGGCCAGGCAGAAGGGACCCTGTTCGACTGTGGTCGTGCGGTGTTCCGGCACGTCCGGGGAGGCTTCGAGACCGTTCTGCTGCGCCACGGCACCACGTTACCGGGGTCACCTGCTCCTCGTTAACCCCGACGGCAGGGGGCCCGGAACGGGCGTGGCGGCTGGGGTAGGTGGCGATGGTCGGGCGGGACGAGGAGCGGCGGGGCAGGAGGTCCGGCGGGGGTCTTGCCCTCACCGGGGGCGCGCTCTGTGTGTGTCTGGCCGGCGGTTGCTCGGGGCCGGGGACCGCCGTCGACGGGTCCGGTGCCGGTGATCCGGTCGCCGTGCTGCACCGGGCCGCCGACCGGCTCGTGGCCGCCGGAAGCGCCAAGGCGCACACGGCGATGGAGATGGCCAGCGGCGGGACGCGGGTGACCATCCGGGGCGAGGGCGTGTACGACTTCGAGGGGCGGTCCGGGCGGCTGAAGGTGCGTCTGCCGCAGGACCCGTCGGGCACGAGCGGCCACCGTCCGATCACCGAACTGCTCACACCGGGCGCTCTGTTCATGAAGAACCGGGGCGCCGGTGTGCCCGACGACAAGTGGGTGCGGGTGGAGACCGCCTCGCTGTCCGACGGGAACCTGGTGACCGGCGGGGCGACCGACCCCCTCGCCGCGGCCGAGGTGCTGCGGGGGACGCGGACGGCGACGTACCTGGGGCGGACGGAGGTCGCGGGCACCGCGGTGCGGCACTACCGGGGGGCCGCCGATCTCGCGCGGGCGGCGCGCGAGGCCTCGGAGGGCAACCGGCAGGCGCTGGCCGCGGCGGCCGTCGGGTTCGCCACCGCCGAGGTGCCGTTCGACGTCTACCTCGACGACGAGGGCCGCATCCGCAAGATCCGGCACCGTTTCAGCTTCGCCAACGAGCGGCACGAGGGCACCGTGGCGGTGGCCTCGACGACGCTGCTCTACGACTTCGGCGCCACCGTGCGCGTACGGCTGCCGGAGGACGCGGACATCTACACCGGGAGGATCGCGGAGCCGGGCGGCAAGAACTAGCCCTTCCGTGCCATGCGCGGTGTGTGGGCCGCTCCCTACTCTAGGAAGCCGGTGACGGCAGAGACGAGGTGACGCGCGTGGCTCCGGTCGGCGGTACGGCGGTTCAGGACCACGTGGCCCTCGCCGAGATCGAGCTGTGCGGTGAGCTGATCATCGCGGCGTCGGCCGCCCGGGGGCGGCTCAGCCTGGAGAGCATCGACGAGGTGCTGCGCGTGACGGAGGAGCAGGGGCGCGGCGCCGGGCACCGGGCAGGACCCGGCGGCCGGCCGTAGCGGCCGCGCCCGCACGCTCAGGTGCGCAGCAGCCGGCCGATCGCCTTCGTCGCCTCCTCCACCTTGGCGTCGATCTCGGCACCGCCCTTCACGGCGGCGTCGGCGACGCAGTGGCGCAGGTGCTCCTCCAGGAGTTGCAGGGCGAAGGACTGCAGGGCCTTCGTGGAGGCGGAGACCTGGGTGAGTATGTCGATGCAGTAGACGTCCTCGTCGACCATCCGCTGCAGGCCGCGGATCTGGCCCTCGATGCGGCGCAGGCGCTTGAGGTGCTCGTCCTTCTGTTTGTGGTACCCGTGCACTCCGCGGTCGTGATCGGTCACGGGTGCGGCGCAGTGGTCCGCCACCACGGCGGTGCCGTCCGTCTCCACCGCGTCGGCGGTGGCGGAGGGCGCACCCGCGCCGGCCTCAGTGGTCGTCATCGCGTCCTCCTGTGGGGCAGATAGCGGACATAGGGCGGAGATATACCCCTGGTGGGTATATGGTACCGAACTTCGCGGGGTAGGGGGTCCTCGCCAGGGGGCTCGAACGGGGCCCCCGGTCGCCCCCCTGCTCATCACTGTGCCTGATGGGCGACACTGGAGGACGGCCCGTTAGCCGTGGCCGGATGATGCGCCTAGCATCAGCCTGACCGAAACCGATGCATCCCGAGGACCCCACGTGCGCTTTCGTCTGACCCCCAGGGAGACGAGCTTCTACGACATGTTCGCCGCCTCCGCGGACAACATCGTCACGGGCTCCAAGCTCCTGATGGAACTGCTCGGGGCGGACGCATCCGCCCGGGCCGAGATCGCAGAGCGTATGCGGGCCGCCGAACACGCGGGTGACGACGCCACGCACGCGATCTTCCACCAGCTGAACTCCTCGTTCATCACGCCGTTCGACCGCGAGGACATCTACTCCCTCGCCTCTTCCCTCGACGACATCATGGACTTCATGGAGGAGGCCGTCGACCTGGTCGTCCTCTACAACGTCGAGGTACTGCCCAAGGGCGTCGAGCAGCAGATCGAGGTGCTGGCGCGGGCCGCCGAGCTGACCGCCGAGGCGATGCCGAACCTGCGGACCATGGACAACCTCACCGAGTACTGGATCGAGGTCAACCGGCTGGAGAACCAGGCCGACCAGATCCACCGCAAGCTGCTGGCCCACCTCTTCAACGGCAAGTACGACGCCATCGAGGTCCTCAAGCTCAAGCAGATCGTGGATGTGCTCGAGGAAGCGGCCGACGCGTTCGAGCACGTGGCGAACACGGTGGAGACCATCGCCGTCAAGGAGTCCTGAGCGTTTCATGGACACCTTCGCTCTGGTCGTGACCATCGGGGTCGCGCTCTTCTTCACGTACACCAACGGTTTCCACGATTCGGCCAACGCGATCGCGACCTCCGTGTCGACGCGTGCGCTGACGCCGCGGGCGGCGCTCGCGATGGCCGCCGTCATGAACCTCGCCGGCGCGTTCCTCGGCTCCGGGGTCGCCAAGACCGTCAGCGAGGGGCTGATCGAGACGCCCGAAGGCTCGAAGGGGATGGGGATCCTCTTCGCGGCGCTCGTGGGTGCCATCGTCTGGAACCTCATCACCTGGTACTTCGGCCTGCCCTCGTCCTCCTCGCACGCGCTGTTCGGCGGCATGGTGGGAGCGGCGCTGGCCGGCAGCACGACCGTGTACTGGCACGGGGTCGTCGACAAGATCGTCATCCCCATGTTCGTGTCGCCGGTGATCGGCCTGGTCGCCGGTTATCTCGTCATGACGGCGATCATGTGGATGTTCCGGCGGGCCAACCCGCACAAGGCGAAGCGGGGCTTCCGTATCGCGCAGACGGTGTCGGCGGCGGGCATGGCGCTGGGGCATGGCCTGCAGGACGCGCAGAAGACGATGGGCATCGTGGTGATGGCCCTGGTCATCGCCGACGTGGAGGACTACGGCGACCCCATCCCGGTGTGGGTGAAGATCGCCTGCGCGCTGATGCTGTCGCTGGGTACGTACGCGGGTGGCTGGCGGATCATGCGCACGCTGGGGCGGAAGATCATCGAGCTCGACCCGCCGCAGGGGTTCGCCGCGGAGACGACGGGTGCGTCGATCATGTTCGGGTCCGCGTTCCTCTTCCACGCGCCGATCTCGACGACGCACGTCATCACCTCGGCGATCATGGGTGTGGGTGCCACGAAGCGGGTGAACGCCGTGCGGTGGGGCGTCGCGAAGAACATCATCTTGGGCTGGTTCATCACGATGCCGGCGGCCGCGCTCGTGGCCGCGGTCTCCTACTGGGTGGTGGATCTGGCGTTCCTGTAGCGCGGCCCGGCACCGAGGGGTGCCGCCGCGCCCGGACGCGAACAGCGTCGGCCGTTCCACGGCAATGGGCCCGCCCCGTTTCGGGGGCGGGCCCTTGTGCGCCTCGCGGTGGCACCGCCATGCAGCACCGCGAGGGGATCGGGTCCGGGCCTAGCCGAAGCGGCCCGAGATGTAGTCCTCCGTGGCCTGGACCGACGGGTTGGAGAAGATGCGCTCCGTGTCGTCGATCTCGATTAGCTTGCCGGGCTGGCCGACCGCCGCCAGGTTGAAGAACGCCGTACGGTCGGAGACGCGCGCGGCCTGCTGCATGTTGTGCGTCACGATGACGATCGTGAAGCGCTCCTTCAGCTCGCCGATCAGGTCCTCGATGGCGAGGGTGGAGATCGGGTCCAGCGCGGAGCAGGGCTCGTCCATGAGCAGGACGTTCGGCTCGACCGCGATCGCACGGGCGATGCACAGGCGCTGCTGCTGACCGCCGGAGAGGCCGGAGCCCGGCTTGTTCAGGCGGTCCTTGACCTCGTTCCAGAGGTTCGCGCCCTTGAGGGACTTCTCGACGATGTCGTCCAGCTCGGACTTCTTGTAGCTGCCGTTGAGGCGCAGGCCCGCCGCCACGTTGTCGTAGACCGACATCGTCGGGAACGGGTTCGGGCGCTGGAAGACCATGCCGACCTCGCGCCGCACGGACACCGGGTCGATGCCGGGACCGTAGAGGTTCTCGTCGTCCAGCATGACCTTGCCGTCGACCCGGCCGCCGGGCGTGACCTCGTGCATGCGGTTGAGCGTGCGCAGGAACGTGGACTTGCCGCAGCCGGAGGGGCCGATGAAGGCCGTCACGGAGCGGGGCTCGACCGTCATCGAGATGTCCTCGATGGCCAGGAAGGAGCCGTAGTAGGCGTTGAGGCCGCTGATATCTATGCGCTTGGCCATGGGAATCACTGCTTCTTTCAGGAAAGTCTGGCGATCGGTCGCTGTATGGCCGCGCGTCAGCGACCGGTCTTCGGGGCCTTCCAGCGGGCGATGCCGCGGGCCGCCAGGTTGAGGATCATCACGAAGGCGATCAGGGTGAGAGCCGCGGCCCAGGCGCGGTCGTACGCCGCTTCCGAGCCCGCGCTGTTCGCGTACTGCTGGTAGATGTACAGCGGCAGCGAGGCCTGCGCCCCTTCGAAGGGGTTGTTGTTGATGAACGGGTTGCCGAACACCAGCAGCAGGACGGGTGCGGTCTCACCGGCGATACGGGCGACCGCCAGCATCACACCGGTGGTGATGCCGCCGATCGCCGTCGGCAGGACCACCTTCAGGATGGTGCGCCACTTGGGCACGCCCAGCGCCAGGGACGCCTCACGCAGCTCGTTCGGGACGAGCTTGAGCATCTCCTCCGTGGAGCGGACCACGACCGGCATCATCAGGATCGCGAGGGCGAGGGCGCCCGCGAAGCCGGAGAAGCTCATGTCGAAGATCAGCAGGAGGCTGAGGATGAACAGACCGGCGACGATCGACGGGATGCCGGTCATCACGTCGACGAAGAAGGTGACGGCGCGGGCCAGGTGACCGCGGCCGTACTCGACCAGGTAGATCGCGGTGAGCACGCCGATCGGCGCGGCGATCAGGGTGGCGATGCCGACCTGCTCCACGGTGCCGATGATGGCGTGGTAGATACCACCGCCGGGCTCGGTGTCGGCGACGACGCCCATGGAGTGGGTCAGGAAGTATCCGTCGAGGACCTTCACGCCACGGGCGACGGTCGTCCACACCAGGGAGACCAGCGGCACCACGGCGAGCAGGAAGGCGACCCAGACCAGCGAGGTCGCGACGCGGTCCTTGGCCTGGCGCTTGCCCTCGACGCCGGCGGCGATGACGTACGTACCGAGGACGAAGAGCAGCGCGGCGATGAGGCCCCACTGGATCCTGCTCTCGATGCCGGTGGCCAGGCTGAGGCCGATGGAGACGGCGAGCGAACCCGCGGCGATGGCCCAGGGGGACCACTTCGGCAGCCGGGCGCCCTGGAGCGAGCTCGGGTGCTGGACGGTCGTGGTGGTCATGCGTTGGCCCCCGAGTACTCCTTGCGGCGGGCGATGATCATGCGGGCCGCGCCGTTGACCAGCAGGGTGATGACGAACAGGACGAGACCGGAGGCGATCAGCGCGTCACGGCCGAACTCGTCCGCCTCGCCGAACTTGCTGGCGATGTTCTGGGCGAAGGTGCCGCCGCCCGGGTTGAGCAGGCTGCCGTGGATCAGGAAGTCCGGGGAGAGCACGGTGGCGACGGCCATCGTCTCGCCGAGCGCGCGGCCGAGGCCGAGCATCGAGGCGGAGATGACGCCGGAGCGGCCGAAGGGCAGCACCGACATCCGGATGACCTCCCAGCGCGTGGCGCCGAGGGCCAGGGCGGCCTCTTCGTGCATCTGCGGGACCTGCTTGAACACCTCGCGGCTCACGTTGGTGATGATCGGCAGGATCATGATCGCGAGCAGGATGCCGACGGTGAACATCGAGCGGGCCGGGCCTTCCTCCCACGAGAAGATGCCGGTCCAACGGAAGTAGTCGTTCAGCCAGCCGAACAGGCCGTCCATGTGCGGTACGAGGATCAGGGCGCCCCACAGGCCGTACACGATCGACGGTACGGCGGCGAGCAGGTCGATCACGTAGGCGATCGGGCCGCTCAGCCTGCGCGGGGCGTAGTGGGTGAGGAACAGCGCGATGGCGACGGCGACCGGGACCGCGATGACCATGGCGATGATCGAGGAGACGACCGTGCCGTAGGCCAGGACCGCGATGCCGAAGACCGGCTCGGTGCTGCCCGTGTTCCACTCGAAGGTCGTGAGGAAGTTGCCCTCGTCCTTGCCGATGGCGATGGCGGCACGCCAGGTCAGGAAGACCGCGATGGCGGCCATGACCGCGAGCAGCAGGATGCCCGAGCCACGGGCGAGACCGATGAAGACGCGGTCTCCGGGTCGGGTGACGCCACGGGCGTCGCGCTTGCGCTCGGCCACGGCTGGCTGTGGTGTGGGAGGAGGAGGTGTCTTCGTGGTGATGTCCATCGGGTTCTCCGGTCTGCGGTGCCCTGCTGTGCGCGGGGCTCCTGGCGGCGGTGCACCGGACGGTGCGGCCCGGTCCCGCGGGGGGACCGGGCCGCACACTCAGGTCAGCTCAGGCCCGCGATGGTGCTGCGGACCTTGGTGATGATCTCGTCGGGCATGGGGGCGTAGTCGTTGTCGGCGAGGACCTTCTGGCCGTCCTCGCCGGCGATGTAGTTCAGGAACGCCTTGACGGTCGGCAGGGTCTCCGCCTTGTTGCCCTTGTCGCAGACGATCTCGTAGGTGACCAGGGTGATCGGGTAGGCGCCCTCGGCCTTGGTGCCGTAGTTCAGCTCCAGGGCCAGGTCCTTGCCGGTGCCGACGACCTTGGCGTCCGCGATGGCCTTGGTGGCACCGTCGACCGAGGCCTTGACGGGCTTGGAGGCGCCCGTGTCGATGGCGACCACGGAGGCGTCCTTGGCGTAGGAGAGCTCCATGTAGCTGATCGCGCCGTTGGTCTGCTTGACCTGCTGGGCGACACCGGAGGAGCCGGACGCGGACTGGCCGCCGGGGGCCGTCCAGGCCTTGCCGCCCTCGTACTTCCAGTTCTCCGGGGTGGTCTTGATCAGGTACTTGGTGAAGTTGTCCGTGGTGCCGGAGTCCTCGGAGCGGTGGAACGCCTGGATCTTGAGGTCGGGCAGGTCGGCGTCGGGGTTCAGCTTCGCGATCGCCGGGTCGTTCCAGTTCTTGATCTTGTCGCTGAAGATCTTCGCCAGGGTCGGCGCGTCCAGGACGAGGTTGTCGACACCCTTGAGGTTGTACGCGACGGCGATCGGGCCGCCGACCATCGGCAGGTCGATGCCCTGGCCACCGGTGCAGACCTTCTTGGTGGCGGTGATCTCCTCGGGGTCCAGCGCGGAGTCCGAGCCGGCGAAGGCGACCGTGCCCTGGGTGAACGCGGTGATGCCGGCGCCGGAGCCGCCACCCTTGTAGTTGATCTGGACGCCCTTGCACGCGGCGGAGAACTGCTTCACCCACGCGTCGATCGCGTTCTTCTGCGCGGACGAGCCGTCGGCGAGGAGCTGGCCCTTGGCGTCGTCGCACTTGACGTTGCCGGCCTGCGCGCTCGTGGTGGCGTCGCCGCTGCCGCTGTTACCGGTGTCGTCGGAGCCGCACGCCGTGAGGGCCAGGGCGCCGGAGACGGCGAGAGCACCGAGAGCGAGGGCCCGCCGGTTCTTGCGCTGAAGCTTCACTTGAGGGAGTTCCTTCCAGGAGCCGCCGTCCTGAACCGGCGGCGTGCGGGGACTGCGATGAACTGCGAACAGCGATGAGCTGCGAACTGCGATGAAGGCTGGGTGATACGGACGCGTTTTCGGGGCGCGCCCGGTATCGGTAAGGCTGAAATTAGGCAGAACAGGTGAAGCCGCCGATGGGCGGAAATGAACGCGGGGTGAACCCCTGTGGACGGTGCGGTGAGGTCACGGAACGCTTACGTCAAAGACACGGACTGGTTCCGGACGGCTGGGTGGCGAGCAGCGCGTCGACGAGGGACCGGTCCCCGGGCAGGGTGAGGCGGGCCCGGGCCGCCGCGGGCGGCAGCCACAGGATGCGGTCGACCTCGTCGGAGGGGGTGAAACCGCCGGTGGTGGCCGCCGCCGCCCAGTACCGGACCTCCTTGGGGCGGCCGTCCACCAGATAGCGCGCCGTGGGCAGCTCGGCGCCCGGCACGGCGTCGTACCCCGTCTCCTCCGCCACCTCGCGCAGGGCGCCGGCGAGCGGGTCCTCACCGCGCTTCAGCTTGCCCTTGGGGTGCGACCAGTCGTCGTACCTGGGCCGGTGGACGAGGCAGAGCTCCAGGCCGGGTGCGCGCGGGGCGCGGCGCCACAGGACGCAGCCCGCCGCGCGCACGGTGGGGTTTTCGGCCGGGGTCACGGTGACGCACGCCTCCTGTCCGACGCCAGGCCCGCCCTACGGCAGCCTGATGGGCTCCTTGCGCCAGCTGTGCTGGAACGCGTACCTCGCCGCCTCCACCTCATGCCGCTGGTCGGCGTGGAGCACGCCGAGCGCGTACGCCGTCGCCGGGGCGATGCGCGGCGTACGGGCGGCCTGGGCCGCGGCCGCGGCGGCCTCCGAGGCGTCGCGGTGGCGGTCCAGGGCCTCGGCGGCCGCCAGGAGACGCACGTCCTCGGTGACCGCTCCGTCCCCGCCCGTCAGTACTTCGCGTGCGTACCGGTGCAGGCGCAGCAGCAGGCGCACCTGGTGCCACTGGGCGTCCTGGGGGTGGGGCGCCGGCTCCGGGGAGAGGCCGTGGACCAGTGCCTGGGCGTTGTACGGGCTCCCCGCGGTGACGAGGGGAAGCGCGGCCACGGCGTCGGTGAGACGGTCCTCCGCCGCGGCGGCCAGGAGGCGGAGGGCGTCGGCGGTCTCGGGGGTGGGGGGCGTCGGGTGCGCGGGGGTGGTGGGG
>NZ_JAGMUE010000908.1:0-581 GCF_019049165.1 Streptomyces sp. AC627_RSS907 | reverse complement strand
GCCCCGCGCTGCGCGTGGCCACCTCGGGCGGACCCGCCGGGGTGCGCCTGGCCACCAGCCCGGACGCGGCGGCCGACGCGGACTGCGTGCTGGTCACCGTCAAGTCGGCGGGCACCGCCGAGGCGGCGCGGCAACTCGCCCCGCGGCTCGCGCCGGGCGCCGTGGTGGTCAGCTTCCAGAACGGGCTGCGGAACACGCACGCCCTGCGCTCCGCCCTGGCCGAGCACCCGGTGCTCGCCGGGATGGTCCCGTACAACGTGGTGCGGACCGCGCCCGGCGCCTTCCACCAGGGCTCGGGCGGGACGCTCATGGTGGAGGCCGCCGAGCGCGCCGAGCCGCTGATCGCGGCCCTGGCCACGGCCGGGCTGCGCGTCGAGGCGCGACACGACATGCGCGAGGTGCAGTGCGCCAAGCTCCTGATGAACCTCAACAACGCGATCAACGCGCTCTCCGGGCTCCCGCTACGTGACCAGCTCGGCCAGCGCGCGTACCGGGAATGCCTCGCGCTGAGCCAGTCGGAGGCGCTCGCGGCGTACGAGGCCGAGGGGATACAGCCGGCGCGGCTGGGCCCGATCCCGGCC
>NZ_JAGMUE010000907.1:0-783 GCF_019049165.1 Streptomyces sp. AC627_RSS907 | reverse complement strand
GACCTGACCTGACCTGACCTGACCTGAGCGGGGCCTGACGGTCGGGCGCGCGCGCCGCGCGCGCCCGGGCGCATTCCGGATGCGCTTTTCCGAGCGGTCGCAATGGTCCGGTCCTGGGCGGGCGGCCCGGGCGCACGGTGTGCGTTCTCCGGGCCCGCCCGCGCGGCCCGGGGCCCGCCCGCGCCTCCGGTTGGGCCGCCTATCGGAACCGCCACCGGGACATATCCTGGCCACGCGCCACGGCGCCGCCTCCCGCGCCCGGTACCGGCACTCGGCGAATCGCGCGCGAGTACCCGCGACTTCGCCGGCTACACGCCGCGTACCCGTACCGAGAATTCCGCTCCCATTGCCGTAGTCCTCACTCGGCCGCTCTCTCCGCGCTGGAAACCGTGCGCATAAGCGCGATTCAGCGCGACCTTATTCAGATCTGATCGGTGATGACAGATTTTGCAAGCCGCGATTGCACTCTGTGATTGCCAACGGGTTACGAAACGACTACGCGGCGATAGGCGCACAACGGCGCGCGAAGGCGCGAACTACGGCGTATCGCGGGGCGTATCCAGCCATCCGGCCACCCGACGCACGATACGAACGCCGCCCGCACCCACCGCGCGCGGAACGCGGGCCACGCCGGACGCCTCCGCCGTACGGACCCCGCCGAGCGAATCGCCGCAGGTGAGACGGGGCGGAGCGGGCGGCGCGGCGGGACGTGCGGGGTACGTGCGGTCTGCGTGCGACCCGCGTCCCCCGCCCACGGCGGGACCGGCGCGGGCGGGGCGTACG
>NZ_JAGMUE010000906.1:0-589 GCF_019049165.1 Streptomyces sp. AC627_RSS907 | reverse complement strand
CCCTAGGCTGAGAGACCGGCCCCGCACCCCGCCGTACCGCCGGCGCCGTCCACCGAGCCGCGAGCGATTGAGGTACCGAAACGTGTCCACGCACTCCGCCCCCGCCCCCGATCCCACCACCGGTGCCGCGGTCAAGGCCGCCGACCGCGCGCACGTCTTCCACTCCTGGTCGGCACAGGGCCAGATCGACCCGCCGGCCATCGCCGGGGCCGAGGGCTCCTACTTCTGGGACTACGACGGCAACCGCTTCCTCGACTTCTCCTCACAGCTCGTCAACACCAACATCGGGCACCAGCACCCGAAGGTCGTGGCCGCCATCCAGGAGCAGGCGGCGAAGATGTGCACGCTCGCGCCCGGCTTCGCGGTGGACGTGCGCTCCGAGGCGGCCCGGCTGATCGCCCAGCGCACCCCAGGGGACCTCGACAAGATCTTCTTCACCAACGGCGGCGCCGAGGCGGTCGAGAACGCCGTACGGATGGCGCGGGTGCACACCGGGCGGCCCAAGGCGCTCTCCGCGTACCGCTCGTACCACGGGGCCACCAACGCCGCGATCAACCTGACCGGCGACCCGCGCCGGTGGGCCTCGGAC
>NZ_JAGMUE010000905.1:0-647 GCF_019049165.1 Streptomyces sp. AC627_RSS907 | reverse complement strand
CCTCAACACCGCCTCCCTCGGCGTCCTGCCCCGGGACGCCACCGACGCCGTACGCACCGCCATCGCCGAGTACAGCGTGGGGCGGCCGTACGTCCGCGAGGGCTTCGAGGCGGTGCAGGAGGCCCGCGAGCTGTTCGCCCGGCTGGTCGGGGTCGACGCCTCGCGGGTGGCGGCCGGCGCCTCGGTCGCGGTGTACGCCGGGCTGCTGGCCACCGCGCTGCCCGCGGGCGCGGAAGTGCTCGTCGCGGACGACGACTTCAGCTCGCTGGTCAACCCGTTCGCCGTGCGCGGCGACCTCAAGCTGCGCAGCGTCCCGCTGCCGGAACTGGCGGACGCCGTGCGGCCCGGCACCGCGCTGGTCGCCGTGAGCGCCGTGCAGTCGGCGGACGGCCGGATCGCCGACCTCGCCGCGATCCGGGACGCGGCCCGCGCGCACGGCGCGCGGACCTTCGTCGACGCCAGCCAGGCCGCGGGCTGGCTCCCGCTGCGCGCCGACGACTTCGACTACCTGGCGACGGTGGGCTACAAGTGGCTGCTGGCCCCGCGCGGCGCGGCCTTCCTGGTCACCCCCGACGACCGGTCCGACGTCACGCCGGTCTTCGCGGGCTGGGTCGCCGGCGAGGTGCCGTACGACTCCTGCTACGGGC
>NZ_JAGMUE010000904.1:0-598 GCF_019049165.1 Streptomyces sp. AC627_RSS907 | reverse complement strand
CTCCGTGCCCCGCTCGTCGATCACGTGGAGCGGGGCGGGGAGCGAGAAGGGCGCGCGGCACAGGTTGAGGGAGCGCCAGCCGCCGGTCTCGATGTCGGCGGCGTTGCTGGTCCGGCCGGTGAAGGTGGTCGTCGCGAAGTAGGTCGAGCCGCTGCGCCGCACGTTGTCGAGGGCGGCTCGTACGTCGGCGTCGCTGAAGTGGACCAGGCAGTCGCGCGAGAAGACCAGGTCGACCTGGGGGAGGGGGCTGCGGGTGATGTCGAGGACGCGGAACGCGCGGCCCGGGCGCGCGAAGCGCTGTTGGTTTCGTTCGACGACCTCGGGGACGACGTCGGCCCCGAGGTAGGTGTCCACGCCGAGTTCCACGTGGGACATCCAGTGGAAGTCCCCGCACGGTACGTCGAGGAGGCTGCGGACACCGAGTCGCGAGATCAGGTCGGGCAGTTCGCGCCGCAGGGCGGCGGTCTGGGTCAGGCTCGATCCGCTGCCCGAACGCGAGACGTCGTCGTTCGCTTCCTCGCTTCCGGGAAACAGTCGCCAGGCGTCGCTTTCGTAGAGTTCGCCGAAGATTCCGCGCATCGTGCGATGCGACGGTTGT
>NZ_JAGMUE010000903.1:0-557 GCF_019049165.1 Streptomyces sp. AC627_RSS907 | reverse complement strand
GCCGTCACCGTACTGACCGAGGACGGTCACGCGGGCGCCGCCTACGAGCTGAGCGGCGACGTGGCCTGGAGCTTCGACGAGTACGCGGCCGAGGTCGCGGCCCAGTCCGGCGAGGCGATCACGCACTCGGTCGTCACGGCCGCCCAGCATCAGGAGATCCTGACCGGCGCTGGACTGCCCGAGCCGTTCGCCGCGCTCCTGACCGATGTCGACGCGGCGATCGCGCGCGGACTGCTGGCGGGCACGAGCGGCGACCTGTCCCGGCTCATCGGCCGCCCGACGACGCCGATCGGCCAGTCCATCGCGGCAGCGCTGGCGTTGCGCTGATCACGTCGCCACCTCGTCGCTCGACAGCACCACCGGCCGCTGCCTGCCCCGCGAACCCGTTGGCGTCCCGCGCCTCCGTCCTTTCCGCAGCTCAGCGAGGTGCGGGGCGCGCGGCCCGGGCTGGGGCGACGGGCCGGCGCTCGTCAGGCCGGTCCGCATGTCATGACCGTATGACGATACGGGGCTGACAGACCGACCTCGGCAGCGCTACGTTCTGACCGTCGGCACCC
>NZ_JAGMUE010000902.1:0-548 GCF_019049165.1 Streptomyces sp. AC627_RSS907 | reverse complement strand
GCCCAGCGCGTGGTGCGGACGCGTACGCCGGTGCTGCTGATCGTCGACCTGCGTGGCATGGCCGAGGCGGGTGAGGCACCGGCGTATGGCGAAGCCGAGGCGACGCTCGGCGGGCGTTCGCGCCAGGGCGGTTCCCGCGGCCCCGATGAGCCATTCGCGACGGTGGACGCGCGGTGGCGGGGCCTCCTGCCCTCGACACGGCTGCGGGTGCGCGCACGAGTGGTGCCACCGACCCGTGACGGTGATCGCGTTGCCGCTGTGCTGCGCACCGACGACGAGCGCCCACCCATGGTGCTCGCCGGGCCGAGCGACCTCCAGCGCACGGCGGGGCGGCTGCGCGCCGGTCTCCGGGCCGCCTCCGACGGGCTGAGTGCCGACGCGAGAGCGCTGCTGCCGGGCCTCGTCGTAGGCGATACCTCGCGGGTGCCACCCGACCTCGACGAGGCGTTCCGAGCCACCGATATGACGCACCTGCTGGCCGTTTCCGGAAGCAACCTGTCGATCGTGCTGGCGCTGCTCGTCGGACCGCCACACCTGGCGGCGAGGGC
>NZ_JAGMUE010000901.1:0-682 GCF_019049165.1 Streptomyces sp. AC627_RSS907 | reverse complement strand
GGTGCTGGTTGGGGTAGTCGCCCGCCGGGTAGCGCCGGTCCTCGGCGTGCCGGGTCACCCACAGGTGCTTGGTGGCGTACGCGACCCGGCGGGTGACCGCCGCGTCGGGCTGGGCGAGGAGGACCGGACTCGGCTGCGGGATCAGCGCGTACGCCACGGGCTGGCCCACGCGGTTGCGTACGGACGGGTTGGAGATCCGCCAGTGTCGGGACGTCGTCGGGTCGGCGAGCCGGGCGCCGTCGGCGCTGTCGGTCAGGGGCGTGGTGCGGATGGTGAACGCGTTGCCGTTCGGGTTGGCCGGGCCGGAGGGCACCGGCACCGCGTCCACCTCGTGCACGGAGTTGCGGTCGCCGTCCACCGCGACGTCGAGCCGCACGCAGAACAGGTGTTGGTGGTAGGGGGCGACCAGGCCCGGCGCGATCTCCGTGCCGTGCGGCGAGCCGGTGCCGGGCTCCACGGCGGTGGTCTGGACGATGCCGGTGGACTTCACCTCGAAGGCGATGCTGCCGTCCTGGTGGAAGTACCAGTAGAAGGCGTAGTCGTAGTTGCCGACGGTCGCGATGTAGGAGATCACGAGCCGTCGCGCGCGGCGGCTGTGGGCGGCCATGTCGTTGAAGATGTCGGTGTGCTTCCAGAGCAGGCCGATGTCCTCCTCGTGGATGCAGATGGCGTTGATCAACGT
>NZ_JAGMUE010000900.1:0-590 GCF_019049165.1 Streptomyces sp. AC627_RSS907 | reverse complement strand
GGGTCAGCTCGTGCAGGTTCTCCGCGCCGCGCACCTTGACCCGCAGCACGCGGTCGAGCTGGTCCAGGGTGAGCGAGTCGAGCACCGCGTCGTCCAGGACGGCGGCGGTGTGCACGACGGCGCCCAGCGGGCGGTCGGCAGGGATGTCGGCGAGCAGCGCGGCCAGTTCGGCGCGGTCGGTGATGTCGCACGCGGCGACGGTCACCTCGGCGCCCGCCGCGCGGAGTTCGGCCGCGAGGGCGTCGGCGCCGGGGGCGGCGGGCCCTCGGCGGCTGACGAGCAGCAGGTGCTCGGCCCCGTTGTCGGCCAGCCAGCGGGCGACGTGGCCGCCGAGCGCGCCGGTGCCGCCGGTGATCAGCACGGTGCCACGGGGCGCCCAGGCGGGGTCCCGCGCCGGCTCGTGCCACGGGGCGCGCACCAGGCGGTTGGCGAAGACGCCGGCCGGGCGCACGGCCACCTGGTCCTCGCCGTCGAGCCCGGCGAGCACGTCGGCGAGCCGGCCACGGGAGCGCCGGTCCGCCGCCTGGGGCAGGTCGACGAGGCCGCCCCAGCGCTCGGGCACCTCCTCGGCCGCGACCCGGCCAAGGCCC
>NZ_JAGMUE010000899.1:0-701 GCF_019049165.1 Streptomyces sp. AC627_RSS907 | reverse complement strand
GGCCTGACCGGCGACCGCATGGCCCGAATGCCGGAACACGCCATCGTCATGCACCCGGGGCCGATGAACCGGGGTATGGAGATCACGGCCGAGGTCGCCGACTCGCCCCGCTGCACCGCCGTGGAGCAGGTGACCAACGGCGTGAGCATCCGGATGGCCGCCCTGTACCTGCTGCTCGGCGGCAACGAGCCCGCCCTCGCCCCGAGCGCCCCCGCCGACAAGCCCGCCCGCACCGAGGAGACCAGCACGCCATGAGCGAGACCACCAAGACCCTGCTGCGCGGCGCGCGACTGATCGGCGGCGACAGCGCCGACGTCCTCATCGAGGGCGAGACCATCGCCGCCGTGGGCCAGGGCCTGTCGGCCGAGGGCGCCACGGTCATCGAGGCCGAGGGCCAGATCCTGCTGCCCGGCCTGGTCGACCTGCACACGCACCTGCGCGAGCCGGGCCGCGAGGACTCCGAGACCGTGCTGACCGGCACCCAGGCCGCGGCCGTCGGCGGCTACACCGCCGTGCACGCGATGGCCAACACCTTCCCCGTCGCCGACACCGCCGGCGTCGTCGAGCAGGTGTGGCGGCTCGGCCGCGAGTCCGGCTACTGCGACGTGCAGCCGGTCGGCGCCGTCACCGTCGGCCTCGAAGGCGCGCAGCTCGCCGAGCTCGGCGCCATGCACGAGTCGGCCGCCGGCGTCGTGGTCTTC